>CAXMLU010000864.1:0-1549 GCA_964194255.1 uncultured bacterium | reverse complement strand
ACCATCCTCTATACGTCCGGCACGACGGGCCAACCCAAAGGGGCAGTGTCGAGCCATCGCGCCATTCTGCAGGCGTTGCTCGGGTTCGGGTGCCGGACGGCCATCGAGCGCCTGCGCCGTCCGGAGGAACGCGAACCGTCCGGCCGGCCGGTCTTCATTCTGGTTACCCCGCTGTTCCACGTGACGGGCTGCGTTCCGGTCATGCTGAGCTGCTTCGCCAGCGGACTGAAGCTGGTGATCATGTACAAGTGGGAGCCCGATCGCGCTCTGGAGCTCATTGAGCGGGAGCAGGTCACGAACTTTGTCGGCGTCCCCACCCAAAGCTGGGACCTGCTCGAGTCACCGCGTTTCAGCGAGTTCGACACCTCCAGCCTGGTGAGCGTCGGCGGCGGAGGCGCCCCCGCCCCGCCGGAGCTGGTGAGACGAGTGGCGTCGAGCTTCACCCAGGGTCGCCCGTCCATCGGCTACGGGATGACGGAAACCAACGCCTACGGCCCCCAGAACTCCGGGGCTGACTATCTGAGCCGCCCGACCAGCACGGGACGGGCCACCCCGATACTCGAGATCGAGGTGCGCGACCCGGACGGAGTGACGGCTGCCGAGGGCGGGCGGGGCGAGATCTGGTTCAAAGGCCCGCATCTCATCCGCGGCTACTGGGAGAAGCCGGAGGCGACGGCGGAGACGATCCGGGACGGCTGGCTGCGGTCCGGTGACATCGGCAGGATCGACGCCGAGGGCTTCGTGTACGTGGAGGATCGCGCCAAGGACATGGTGCTCAGAGCCGGGGAAAACGTCTATTCGGCCGAGGTTGAGGCCGCCCTGTACGAGCATCCGGCCGTTTACGAGGCGGCCGTCTTTGGCATACCCCACGAACGCTTGGGCGAAGAAGTGGCCGCGGTCGTCTACCCGAAGCCCGGCGCTACGGTCACGGCCGAGGAGCTGCAAGCCCACGTGGCCGCCCGGCTGGCCATCTTCAAGGTGCCCTCCCGGATCAGCATCGTCTCCGAGCAGCTCCCCCGAAACGCGTCCGGAAAGATCCTGAAGCGTCAGCTGCGTGACGAAGTCACCAGCGCCTGACCGTCTCTCACCAATCTCTTCGTCCGCTTCATCCGTAGGACCCTCGACGACAGAAGAGGGAGGTCGACAGATGCGGCGGAGTTCACTAGTAATGCGGGCGGGGGCGGTCTTTGGTCTGGGCTGCGGTCTCGTGCTTGGTCTCGCCGCCCCAGCAAACGCAGCTTCCGCGGTCGCCATCTCGGGCCTGGCCTACGTGCCGTCGTCGCTCACGGTGCCGGCCGGGACCACCGTCACATGGACCCACCAGGATACGGGCATTCCCCACAGCGTGACGTCGGACACGGGCGCGTTCGACTCGAGCCCGACGTGCTCCGGGGCGAACACGGCGGGGTGCCTGGCCTCTGGCCAGACCTTCAGCCACCTGTTCTCGGCGGCGGGCACCTTCGCCTACCACTGCCATATCCATAGCTTCATGCACGGCACGATCGTGGTCACGTCGACGACGCCGTCTACGACCTCGCCTCCCACCACC
>CAXMLU010000863.1:0-1538 GCA_964194255.1 uncultured bacterium | reverse complement strand
CGGGGCGTCGTGGAACGGCGCCAGCTGGAATTGATTAGGCCGTGCGACTCGGCCTAGGTGCACGCCTAGTCATCGCCGGCGCATTCCTCGCCGGATTCGCCACGCTCCTGTTGAGCGTGGCCGATCTGGCCCGCCCCGCCTTCTTGTCGGCAAACGTGCTGGTTGACGTAGCCATCTTCGCCGGGCTGGTCACCGCCAGCTGGGTGTGGCCTCTCGTCATGTATCGAGGCCGGGAGTCAGAGGCTCACCACCTCGACGAGGGTCTCTTCGTCATCATGGCGCTGCTCCTGCCATCGGCCGGTGTCATCATTGGCTTCGCCATCGCCACGGTGCTCGCGCAAGTGGTCACGCGTCGGCCGCTCTTCAAGTCGCTTTTCAACTTCGGCCAGATCCTGGTCGGCGTCGGCATAGGACTCGCGGCCCTCCACGCCTTCACCCCGCCCCGGACCCATCTGGACATCGCCGTGCTCGGCGGTGCGGTTGCCGGCGCGGTGGTGTTCATGCTCGTGAATACCGCCTTCCTCACCTTGATCCTGGTGGCTACCGGCAGCCCCTGGTACGGGGCGGTCATTGACGGGATCGAGATCCGACTGCTCCTCGTTGGCTCTAGCGTTTCAGTGGGCTTGGTCACCGCGATGGCCGTCACCGCCTATTCGTGGTCGCTTCCGCTCGCCGTGGTTCCGCTGCTGATCCTGCGTCAAGTGTTCGCCGGTCACTTCCGGGCCCGCCATGACCGCGCCCGGCTCCACGGCCTCTTTCAGGTCACCTTGGAAGCGAACCGATCCATGGGTTCACACGACATCGAGGACATCATCTTGCGGTCGGCGACTGACCTGATGCGCTGCCCGCAAGCCACGTTTGCCTCGGCACCTGGCGATGACGGACTGAGCGTGCAACTCTCGGGCCAGGAAGGCGACCGATTTCTCCACGTGTCGGGGCGAAAACGCCACGAGCCCTTCGACGCCGCCGACCAAGCTCTACTCGAGGCGTTGGGAGCCGTAGGGGCGGGGGCCCTGGCCAATGCCACCCTCTATGAAGAGGTGCGCCACCAGCGCGAGCGACTGGCCGCGATCACGGCCAGCCTCGGCGAGGGCGTGTGTGCACTCGATCGCGCCGGCCAAGTCATTTTCCTTAATCCGGCCGCCGAGCAGATGTTGGGATGGAAAGAGCTGGAACTGGGCTCGGTCAATATTGAATTTCTCGTCGCTCCCGCCCTGCGCGCTATGGAGGCGCGCGGCACCATTCGCAACGAGGACTCCGCTTTCCAGAACCGGTCCGGAGCATCGTTCCCGGTCGCCTTCACGGCATCACCGATCTTCGACGGCGACGAGGTCACCGGCTCCGTGCTGGCCTTCCGCGACATCACCGAACGGCGAGCCTTCGAAGAACAGCTGGCTCGCCACGCCTTCCATGATGCCTTGACCGGCCTGCCCAACCGGCGCCTCTTCCTCGATCATCTCGAGCACGCCCTTGCCCGCCAACGGCGCTGCGGTGAGGTGCACGCCGTACTCTTCGCTGACATCGACCGGTTCAAGGTC
>CAXMLU010000862.1:0-2990 GCA_964194255.1 uncultured bacterium | reverse complement strand
CCCGCCGACGGCAAGCTCTACGCCTTGCGTGACGTGACCGGGACGGTCGAGTCGATCCCGCTGATCGCCAGCTCGATCATGTCCAAGAAGATCGCCGAGGGAACCCGGGCGCTCGTCCTTGACGTCAAGGTCGGGTCGGGCGCGTTCATGCCCGACATCGACCAGGCCCGGCAGCTCGCGGAGACGATGGTCGAGCTCGGCGAGGCCAACGGGGTACGCACCACCGCCCTCCTCACCTCTATGGACACCCCCATCGGGCGGGCCGTCGGCAATGCCTTGGAGGTTACGGAGGCACTCGACCTCCTCGCTGGAGGTGGGCCCGCCGATTTGCGGGAGATCACGTTGGCGCTGGCCAATGAGATGCTGGCCCTGGCCGGAGTGGACGCCGACCCGGCCGCGGCATTGGACGACGGGCGAGGACTGGAGAAGTTCCGGGCGATGGTGCGGGCCCAGGGGGGTGATCCGGACGTGACGCTGCCCACGGCCGGCCAGCGCCACCAGGTCACGGCCGCAGAGGCGGGCTTTGTCACTCGCCTCGACGCCCGTGGGGTCGGCGTAGCCGCTTGGCGCCTCGGCGCCGGCCGGGCCCGCAAAGAAGATCCGGTGAGTGCGACCGCCGGAATCATCTGCCGGGCCAAGCCGGGCGAGCCGGTCAGCGCGGGCCAGCCCGTACTCGAGCTGCACATCGACGACCCCGCCCGCTTGGCCGGGGCCCTGGAAGCACTCGCCGGTGCCATTGAGATCGGCCCCGAACCGCCGCCCCCGCCGACCCTCATCCTTGAACGCATCCCCGGGAGAACACCGTGAGCGACCGCCCCACCGTCGAAGAGATCCGCAAGGCGCCGAAGGCATTGCTGCACGACCACCTCGACGGTGGCCTGCGGCCGGCCACGGTGGCCGAACTGGCCGAGCAGACGGGATACGGCGGCCTGCCCACCAAGGATGCCGGGGAGCTAGCCGATTGGTTCAAGGCCGGAGCCCATCGGCACGACCTCGGTCTGTACCTCGAGATGTTCGACCATACGGTCGCCCTCATGCAGACACGCGAGGCACTGGTTCGGGCGGCGGCCGAGTGCGCCGAGGACCTGGCGGCCGACGGGATCGTGTACGCCGAAGTTCGCTTCGCGCCCGAGCTGCACCTGAGCGGCGGACTCTCCCTCGACGACGTGGTCGAAGCGGTCCTCGAGGGCTTCCGGCGAGGCAGCGAAGGTCGCAACATCGTCGTCGTCGGCATCTGCACAGCCATGCGGACGGCCGCGCATTCGCTTTCCATCGCCGAGCTGGCTGTACGTCACCGCGACGAAGGCATCGTCGGCTTTGACATCGCCGGCGCCGAAGCTGGCTTCCCGCCGTCGCGCCACCTCGATGCCTTCCAGTACATCGAGCGGGAGAACTTCCATATCACCATCCACGCGGGAGAAGCCTTCGGCCTCCCATCGATCTGGGAGGCCCTGCAGTGGTGCGGCGCCGAGCGGTTGGGCCATGGTGTGCGCATCGTCGATGACATCGCGGTCGCCGAGGACGGGTCCGTCAAGCTGGGCCGGCTGGCCGCGTTCGTCCGGGACCGGCGGGTGTGCCTCGAGATGTGCCCCACGTCCAACGTCCATACCGGAGCCGCACCGAGCATCGAGCAGCATCCGATCGGTCTGCTTCGGCGTTTGCAGTTCCGGGTGACCGTCAACACCGACAACCGCCTGATGAGCGACGTGAGCCTCTCCTCGGAGTTTGCCGCTCTCGTGCGCGCCTTCGACTACGGCTGGTCCGACATCCAGTGGTTGACCATCAACGCCATGAAGAGCTCGTTCTGGCACTTCGACCAGCGACTGCGCCTCATCAACGGGGTCATCAAGCCCGGCTTCGCTCTCCTGCAGACGCCCTGAGCGCTCAGCGCAGTCGGTTCAGCGGCCGATGGGATGCCACACCGTCTTCATCTCCATGAAGGCGGTCACCTCGTAAGGGCTCTGGCCCAACGGATCGGCGGCGCGTATCACCCGCTTCACGTTGTCGGCCGCGGCCGTCTCGAGTGAGGCAACGAGCTCAATGGGCGCGCCGGTCAGGTCGATGCTGTCGACGTCCATGTGGGCGGCCAGTGCCGGCAACAGCTCGGTCTTGAAACCGGTGAGGATGTTCACGACGCCGGGCGGCACGTCCGACGTGGCCAGGGCCTCCGCCAGCGCGATGGCGGTGCGAGGATCATCCTGGCTGGCCAGGACGACGGTGGTATTCCCGGCAACCAGAGCGGGCGCCAAACGCGAGACCAGGCTGAGCAGGGCCGGCGACTCGGGGGCGGCGATGACGATAACGCCGACCGGCTCCGGAAAGGTGAAGTCGAAGTACGGCCCTGCGACGGGGTTGACCGTGCCGATCACGTGGTGGACTTTGTCCGCCCAACCCGCGTACCAGACCCACCGGTCGATGGCCGCGCCCACCTCATCGGAAGCGGCGCCCTCGTGCACGAACTGGTCCCGCCGCCCCTCCATAATCTCGGCTACCCGGTAGAGGATCTGGCCACGGTTGTACGCGGGCCGGGCGCTCCAGCTCTCAAACGCACCGCGAGCGGCCCGCACCGCGTCGCGCCCGTCCTTACGCGACGCCTGAGCCATCCAACGATCGGCGACCGGGTAGGTCCGGCCCGACTCGGAGCGGGGGAACTCGCCGCCGATGAAGAGCTTGTAGCTCTTCCGCACCTCGAGTCGGTCAGCCACCCGCCACCGCCTCGAGCTCGAGATACGGCTCGAGCCCGTGCAGGCCACCCTCGCGTCCGAAGCCACTCTCCTTGTAGCCGCCAAAGGGGCTGGCCGGGTCGAACCGGTTGAAGGTGTTGGCCCAGACCACCCCGGCCCGGAGCCGGGACGCCATCCACAGGATCTTGGAGCCCTTCTCGGTCCAGATACCGGCCGACAAGCCGTAGGGCGTGTTGTTGGCCTTGGCCACCGCCTCATCGGGCGTGCGAAAGGTCAACACCGACAGCACCGGCCCGAAGATCTCCT
>CAXMLU010000861.1:0-4881 GCA_964194255.1 uncultured bacterium | reverse complement strand
CGGCGCCGCCGGGTCGCGCCATCGGCTCGGTCCCGACGTTGCCGGCGCCGGGCAGGGGCAAGCCCGCCGCCTCGCGGATGACCCGCGCTACGGGAAGGACGCCATCGATCCGCTGCCCGGTCAGGAGATGGTCGCCGGGGCCAAGCGCGTTGCGCAAGCGCAGTTCGACCGGGTCGATCCCGCCCGCCTCGGCCAGCTTGTCCATCTGTCCTTCGTGAGCGAAGCACACCTGGACCGCCCCGAAGCCCCGCATGGCGCCGCACGGAGGGTTGTTGGTCCGCACGCCGAGGGCATCGACGACGGCATTCTCGACCCGGTATGGACCGGCGCTGAAACAGGCCGCGTTGGCGACGACGTGGTAGCTCGACGACCGGTAGGCGCCGCCGTCAAGAAGGATCCGCGCTTCAAAGGAGACGAGCGTCCCGTCGCGCTCGGCACTGTGACGCATCCAGATGCGCGCCGGATGGCGATGCACGTGGCCCAGAAAGGATTCTTCCCGGCTGTAGACGATCTTTACCGGTCGCCCGGCTCGCTGCGCCAGCAGGCAGGCGTGTATGTGAAGACTCACATCTTCCCTGGCGCCGAACGCGCCACCAACGCCGCCGAGGGAAAGACGCACCTTGTCTGGAGGAAGACCGAGGCATTCCGCCACCTGATCGCGATCGTTGTGGAGCCATTGGGTCGAGATGGTGAGATCGATGCCGCCGTCCTCGGCGGGTACGGCCAGACCCGCCTCCGGACCCATGAACGCTTGATCCTGCATCCCCACCTCATAGCTGCCCTCGACGACGATGGGACCGCGGATGTCAGGGTCACCCTTTCGGATATGCAGCGCGCGAAACACGTTTCCATCGGGATGGATAGGCGGTGCCGTCGCCGCCTGTTCGGGATCGACAAGCGGCTCGAGTACCGCGTAGTCGACGATGATCGCTGCGCACGCCCGCCGAGCCGTCTCCGGGTGATCGGCGGCGACCGCCGCTACCGGTTCGCCGGCATAACGCACGACATCGACGGCGAAGACCGGCTGGTCGCGAAGCTCAAGTCCGTAACGTTGCGAGCCGGGGATGTCTTCCGCGGTGATCACCGCCCGCACCCCGGACATGCGCAGTGCCGGCGTGGTGTCGATGGCCACGATCCGGGCTGACGGGTGGGGTGAGCGCAGCGTCGCTCCCCACAACATGCCCTCGGCCCAGAGGTCGCTGCCGAACGCGAACTCCCCCCGCACCTTCGGGCCCCCGTCCGGCCTGACCGCGCTGTCTCCGACCCGTCCCCGAGTACCAGTGATCACCGAGCTCCGGGCCATCAGCGATCCTCCCGGCCGGCGCTCGATCCGGCGTCCGCCCCGACCGCCCGCTGGACCGCCGCCAGGATGCGGCCGTACCCGGTGCATCGGCACAGGTTTCCAGAGATGGCCTCGCGCACCTCCAACTCGGTTGGTCGAGGATGGCGCGCGAGCAGATCGTGCACGGCGACCACCAGGCCTGGGGTGCAAAAGCCACATTGCACCGCGGCTTCGCTGATAAACGCTTCCTGCACCGCCGTGAACCCGCCTCGCATTGAGGGCTGGAGTCCTTCGACGGTGGTGATCTGGCGGCCGACGGCCGCGGCCGCCAGGACCAGGCAGGCGCACACCAGCGTGCCGTCGACGAGGACCGAGCATGATCCGCACTCCCCCTGCTCGCATCCCGCCTTGGCCCCGGGGTAACCAAGACGCTCGCGCAGGACGTACAGCAGACTCTCGCCCAGCCAGGCGTCAGCCACATCGTGATCGGTGCCGTTGACGGTGAGGGTAAAGGGCGTCGTCATGCGGCCGTCGAAGTGACAAACGCGCCGGCCGCCACCCGTTGGGCCAGGACGCCCACCGCGTGACGGCGATAGGCCGACGTGCTGCGATGATCGTCGATCGGCCGGGACGCCTCGGCCACCATTGCCCCGAACCTGGCCAGATCACCCCGGTCGGCCACGGTCAGGCGGTCCCAGTCGACCCGCTCGGCCAGCCACGTCTCGGCTTCAGGCGCTCGCAACGCCACCGGACCGACTGAGCCCAAACCGCACCGCACGGATCGTCCGGCGGGGTCGACGGCGAAGGCCACCGAAGCCACGGCGATGACCATGGCGTTGCGAACCCCAACCTTGCGGAACTCCTGCGGTCCGCCGAGCAACGGGAGGCGCACGGCGACGACCAGCTCACCTGCAGTAAGGGCGTTGCGCTTCGGACCGGTGAGAAAATCTCTCACCGGGACGTCGCGGCGACCGTTCGCGCCGGCCACCTCGACCACCGCGTCGAGCGCCACCAGCACGGGCAGCGTGTCTCCTGCCGGCGAGGCCGTCGCCAGATTGCCCCCGATCGTGCCCGCATTCCGGATCTGTGGTGAGCCCACCGTACGGGCGGCCTGGGCCAAGGCCGGGAGCAGTGCGGCGAGATCCGGCTTAAGCATGTCGGTGTAGGTCACGGTGGCACCGAGCCTGACCTCGCGGTCGTGTTGCGTCCATTGGTGCAACTCCTCAACCCGCACGAGCGACACGACCGATTCGGGCCGTCGCGTTCCGGCGTTGACCTCGACCATGAAGTCGGTGCCGCCGGCCAGCACCTGGGCCTCGGTGGCGGCGAGAGCCGCGATCGTTTCGTCGATCGACGTCGGAAGCAGCACGCTCATTGGGCGCCCAGCGTAGCGACAGGCCTGAGTTCTGCATGCGGTATGGCCGCCGTATGGCTTGACAAGCCGTAAAGGTGGTTGTGATGGTGCGGCATGACCGCGACGTTGATCCGCAATGGCATCGTGCTTCCCATGACCGGGCGTTCAGCCTCTTTCGACCCGGGATCGGTTCTGCTCGATGGCAACGAGATCGTGGCCGTCGGTCCGGTCGACGCCATCGATCGCCATGGCTTGGCCGGGCAGGCTGAGATTGTCGATGCCTCCGGTCACGCGGTCATCCCGGGACTGCAGAATTGTCATTTGCATTCCGGCTTGCTCCGTGGAACGGCCGAATCCATGTCGCTCTGGGATTGGCTCAAGACCTACGTCGACCCCGCCCACCGGGCCCTTACACCCGAGATCGCCGAGGCCGCCTCATTGCAGTGCTACGCCGAGAGCGTGCTGGCCGGCACCACCTCGGTCATGGATATGTGGCGGTTTATGGAGGGTTCGGCTTCTGCGGCCGCCACCATCGGCATCCGGGCCACGCTCGTTCCGTATGTGGCGGACGAGGTCGGCTTCGACTACTTCGAGTCGATCGAATCCAATCGTCGTTTGCTGGAGTCCCACCGCTCCGTCGCCGACGGGCGGGTCCGTGCGTGGGTAGGCCTCGAGCACCTCTTCTACTGCACGCCGTCGGCATTCCGGGCGGCGGCGGATCTGGCCGGCGAGTACGACACCGGTATCCACACCCATTCGTCGGAGTCGATCTGGGAAGTCCAGGAGTCGCTGAAACGCTTCGGCTGCCGGCCGATAGAAGAAATGTTCAATCGGGGGGTGCTCGGCGAGCGGACGGTTGTCGCCCACTGCGTATGGCTGGACGACCGCGAGATCGAGGTACTGGCCCAGACCGGAACGGCGGTGGCCCACTGTCCCTGCTCCAACATGAAGCTCTCCTCCGGGGCCGCCCGTATCGGCGCTCTCCGGTCGGCTGGAGTCATCGTCGGGCTGGGCAGCGATGGCGAGAAGGAGAACAACAATCTCGACCTCCTCGAGGAGATGAAGTTCGCGTCTCTGCTCCAGAAGGTCTCGACCCTCGATCCCACCACGGGCGACCCCTGGGACGTGCTGACCATGGCCACGACGGACGGCGCCAGGGCACTCGGGCTTTCCGATATCACCGGCTCCCTGACGCCGGGGAAGCGGGCCGACGTGGTGACTGTCGCGCTCACCGGGCTGCACACCACCCCGGTGCTTCACGGCACTGACTTCAACGTGGCCGCCCACCTCGTGTTCTCGGCGTCGGGACACGACGTACGCGATGTCTGGGTGGACGGTCGCCGGCTGGTGGCGGAAGGGCGGCCAACCACTTTCGACCTCGAGACCGTCAGAGCGAGCGCTCAGGCCGCCGCCGAGGAGCTCTTCGCCCGGCGCGCCGCGCTCAAACCATGAGCTCAGCCGCGAGCGCCGCGGCCCGTCCGGTAATCAGACGGTGCAATTCGGTCTTGCCGGCATCATCCAGCCAGCAGGCGTCAACGCCGTCGTGGGCGACCTTCACCATCTCCTGGAAACCCCAGCCGTAGGCGGACGCCACCGCCCGGTATTCGCGGCCGAGATCGAGATCGGTCAGGGCCGGGTCGTCGGTGTTCAGCGTGGCCAGGAGCCCGGCCGCCCGCATCGCCGCGAACGGATGTTCAGCCAGGGTGGCAACGCGGTTGGCGATCGCGATGTTCGAGGTCGGACACACCGTCAGCGGTATCCGCTCCGAGGCGAACCGCCTGACGAGCTCCGGGTCTTGCAGCAAGGAAAGGCCATGGTCGATGCGCTGTGCCCCGAGGACGTCCACGCACGCGGCGATGGCGTCGGGCCCCGTGTCCTCCCCCTGATGTGCCGTCAACGACAGGCCGCCGGCGGCGGCGTCCCGGTAGGCCGGCTCGAAGGATCGAGGATCGACCCCGATCTCGGTCGAGTCCAAACCTACCCCCAAGATTCGTTCCGCGCCTTTGGCGGCTTTTCGGCGCAGGTCGATAACGCCGGCCACCATCTCGCGACCGGCGTCCGGGCCGTACGCCCTGTCCATATCGGCGATGAGGAAGCACCGAGCGCCGGTCTCCGCCTCGCCGGCCTCGATTCCGTCGGCCAGGCCGGCCACGATGTCGGAGAGGCGTTGGCCAGCGGCCAGGTGACGAGCGGGGGTGAAGAAGGTCTCGGCGTAGACCCGTCCGTGGGCCGCCGCGTCGACGAC
>CAXMLU010000860.1:0-4472 GCA_964194255.1 uncultured bacterium | reverse complement strand
AGAGGACAGCGATCCTGGCATCGACGCGGCTCCGATGACACAACGCAACAGCGCCCGGTGGAGTCCCCTCGAGCACGGAACTCCGTGGCCCTCTCGCCACCAGGGAGGCCGGTGGCACCACCCGATGGTCGGGAGCTCAACACCCTGGCAGCCCGACCGGAACGGCGCGGAGCAGCTCGCGTGCCCAAATGGGCAGCTCGAGGAGCGGCAATGGCAGCGCTCCGCCAGCTGGCCCATATAACATATGGTGCCGACACCGAGCGCCGTGTCCTTGGCAGAGGGGGAGGCCGGGCATGAATGGGCACCCGTTCCTCAGGACGCAGGACGAGGTCGCCGACTTCGAGCGGACCTACGCGCGGTTCCCGCGATCAGTCGTCACCCGGCACGAGAAGGGGCGGCCTCCCAAGCCGAAGGACATCGGGTCGGCGTGCCGGGCACAGCTGGCGCTGGTGCGCCGGACCGGCGGAGGCCTCGAATGCGTCAGCGTCAGCGTGCACGAGCGCGATGGGATGCTCTGGTCGGCGACGGCCGTTGACCAAGCGATCGCCTCCGCCGACCCGCCCGTGGGCCGAGGCCACATCTTTGGCACGACCGCGATTGCCGATCTCCCGGAGATCGCGGGCCTCGTCGGAGAACGGCGCTTCGTCCTCACTGCTCAACGGCACAGGTTGACGAAGACAGTCCCGGTCCTCGCTCGTCGTGTCGTCGTCACCGCCGCCGCGGCGGCCGTGGCGCTGACCTTCCTGGGCAATGCGCTATCGGCATCGGGCAAGGGCCACGCCGATGACCTCGGCCTCCTACTCACCCGCTTGGCGTTCATCCTGCCCTCCATCCTCTCGGTGGTCGCCCTCATGATCGCCCGGGAACTCGCGACCTACGTGTTCAGCGACCGGCATGGTGAAGGACTGGCCAAGGCCAGTGCCGACATTCGGGAGATGATGAAGGATCGAGCGGCCGGGGACGCCGTCCCGCGGTACGAGTCGTTCATCGCCGACCTTGCCACGATGATCGACGCTCCGATCGGGTGGCATCTGCCCAGAAGAGGACGCCACGGGCGGTGCTTCATCGTGGCTGGGTTCGACGAGCTCGACCTCATCACTCGAGACACGATCGCCAAGCGGCTGTCCAATCCGCAGATCCAGAAGCACAACACCGAGATGTGGATCGTGTTCCAAGAAGCAGAGACGTCATCGTTCTCGAGGTGGTTGGACACTGATCCCAAGGCTCGTCTCCTTAAGCGAAGGACGACACAGCTCGACCAGCAGTACCTCGATCGTGATGTTCGCCGGAAGCTGGTGGCCGAGATCCCGGGCTCGCCCGAGCTGGCGGCGGAATACCTCGCCGTCGGCCTCATCCGCGGCGCGCCCCGAGAGCAGTTCGGCGCCGTGAAGGCGCTGCTCGAGGAGCACGGCCGGCAGTCGAGCTCCGATGATGGTGACCCCACCCTCCGCCTGTTGTACCTGCTGGCCTTGAGCGCGGCCAACGGCGACGCGGAGTTCGACCGGTCGAGCGTGGCGCTGATGGCAAAAGCCGAAGTCCGTGCTGCCGTCCTCGGGGAATTCATGGGCAGGAAGGTCTCTCCTGCGCAGCTCAAGCAATGGGCCTTTCAGGTCGAGCAGGATTTCGAGCCATTGCTGGTCCGCCTCGGGGACGGAGGCACGTACACCATCGCACCGGAGGTCGCCGAGGTGATCGACGTGTCCCGCCGTGACCTCGGCCTCCCCGACCCGGCCCTGGGCCACCTGTACTGGGCCATCCACTGGCGTGATCACTGGGGCGCGAACCTCCGCCAGGTAACGGGCTTCTGGGGGCGGAGGGTCGCCAACCACCTGAGCCACGCCGCGCTTCCGGTGGACCTTCCTTCCGCCGTTGCATCCCGGGTGACGGAGCCGTTGTTCAACGCGCTCGAATGGACGGTCGAGGCGTGCCTGCAGGCCGCGCTTCCGGCACTCGTGCGTCCGATGCTCGACATGGCGACGACGCTGGTCGGGGAGGACACGAAACAAGGGATCGATCGGGCTAGGCGCCTCCGGAGCCTGATGTGGCAGTCGTTTGCCGTGCTGGGTGACGGTGCCCTGCTTCGCTCGGTGCTGAAGCTCACCCGGACCGCTCCGGATCGGCGGACGATCCCCATCGTCCACCCACTCGAAGCTGCCTTCCTTCCCTCCCTCGTCGTGAACGAGGAGGCCGAGACCGACCTCGAGCGGGCGCTCACGGAGGCGGATCAGATCATCCGGGATCACGTCCGGGTCCGGGGCGCTCTCCTCGTGGCGACCCTGGTCCCGTGGATCCGCACGCATGACACGCCGACCCTGAATCGAGCGCGCGAGATCCTGGATCAGGAGGTCGTCGAGGTGATGTCCAGGGCGCTGGACCGCCTGACGTCGGCCGACACCGGGCTGGCGGGCGACGGCACGGGACGGGAGAACATCTCGTCGTCCTGCGTAGATCTATCCACCACCGCCTTGGCTGGCTGGACCGTGGCCATCCGCGCCTCTCCGGCCACGGCCGAGGCTCGGGCCGCCGTCCCTGGGTCGCGGATCGGCGAGCTCTTCGATCTGGCCCTCGTTGCCGCCACCGAGCTCGGCTCCGCGACATTGGCCGGTCATCGGTTTGCCTTCGTCTGGCGGGCGCTGAATAACGACGTGCTCGCCGTCATCGGCGCGTCGGCCGGTCTGCTGGCTCCGTTGACGACCGATCAGCGCCTGGCCGGGCAGCTCGGGAAATGCCTGGGCGACGCCAACAAGGCTCTCGGCCTCGGGTCGGGACCCGGCTCCCCGAGCGACGCCCTTCTCGCCGCTTCGGAGCTCACCTGGGTCCACCTCGGGTTTTCGCGTCTTGCCGACGTGGCGGCCGTCCAGCGCTTCCAGGCACGTGCCATCGGCCTCCCGTCGCTGTCCGCGCAGGCAACGTTCCCCCATGCAGGCACGAGTGATGGTGGGATCGCGCTGGAGAAGGCGGATGCCTTTCTCGCCCTTCTGGGCGGCCTCGCGGTGGCCTCGGTCAGTCGAGCTCGGCGGCCAGTGGCGGAAGCGATCATCTTGCAGGCCATCTATCAGGCCATTGACCTCGGGATCGCGGAACCGCTCAGGACAGAACTTGCCTGGCTGGCCTTGACGAGCACCGAGGGGCAACACGGCCAGCGCACGGAACAACAACGAGCTGAACTCACGAAGATGCTCGTGGCGAACGGGGCAAGCAGGCTCGAGTCGATCCTCGAGCCTGCCCCGGACGACGAGGTGATGCGTCTCGAAGGGGGTCTGCTCCAGTCAGTCGACGCAGCCGATGAAGAGTCGTGGACTCGTCTCCGAGACGTGCTTCGACGACGCGCGGAACACGTGGTCGACGTCGATATGAGAGAGGACTGCCTCGCCTTGATCGACCTGCTCGAGATCAGGAGGCGAGTGTTCGGTGACAAGGACGTCGTCGTGCACGACGTCTTCGATCGGTGGCAAGGGCGTCGCTCGCATCCCGGATATCCCTACGTACTGCACCTCTTGCTTCACGCTGCGCCGAACGATAGAGCAACGCTCGCTGCAGCCGAGGAGGCGTTGAGCGCGACGAGTGAGCCGTCGCTCAACCTGTTCATCCTGGCAACGCAGGTCGTCAACATCGGGGCGAGCGGTCTCCAGCCGAAAGAGTCGGGCCTTGGTGCCGCTCGCTGCGGCCGTGATCGAGGGATCGTTGCCCCGGTATGAATCCACGATGACGGCGCAGCAGCTGTACAGGATCTCGCGTGACATGGCCGACGTCGTGTCAGAACGCAGGCGGTTCTACCTCAGCCAAGCCAAGCACTGGCAGGTGCGGGTTCTCGAGGAGGAACTTGCGACCTTCGAGTGGTGGCTTCGTACCACGAGATACTTCGCTGTCCTTTGGCACCACTACAGCGTCGCGTCGGAGTGGGGGCTGAAGGACTCTCTCGGCCGTGCGGAGGTGTACAAGCGGACAGAGGGGACGGCGGAGCAGCGTGGCCGGACGCTCGACTCCTGGCTCAAGGCCGGAGCCAACATTCCATCACCGCTGTGCGCTCGTGAGTCTGGGTTCTGCCTGAACGGTGAGTTCCTGGTCCTCGGCCAGATCCTGAGCCGCTCGGCGAGCGAGAGCTCGGCGTCCGACGTGGAGCGAGAGATGTTCGACACCGCGGCCGAGAAGGTCCTTCCTGAGGTGTACGACGCGCTTGGCCGACTCGCCGAGCTTCCGAACGAGGTGAAGCTACTGTTCGCCGCCTTCGAGCAGAGGTTCCAGAAGAGCGAAGTTCCCTGAGCGGGCGACAATCAGCGGGCGTCGGTCCCGTCGGTGCTCGGGTCGTACGGGTGGTGCTGCTTCCTCTGGAGCGACGCCGCCGCCACTGGGTTCGGTTGCAACGCGATCGCCGGCGCGGCCAGGCCGGCGAACGTGAAGCTCCGGCCGTAGTCGGTCCGCCGACCCGTCGACGTTCCGTCGAGGCCACTACGAGCTCGGCACGGAAGTTC
>CAXMLU010000859.1:0-1745 GCA_964194255.1 uncultured bacterium | reverse complement strand
CAGCAGGGCGGCGGCGGGGGTGGACAGCGGGCGGGTGGTGCGGGTCACGAGCAGGTCGGTGTCCAGGGCGCCGTCGCGCACGGTCGGTCCGAACGGGCTCCAAAACGCCCCGTCGGCGGTGACAGTGAGCTCAGGGGGAAGATCACCGGCGAGGGCGTCGACGCCCATCCCCGCGGTGCGGGCCCGCCCGCGACGCACAACGGGACGCACGACATGATCGTCGTCGCTGACCCCGAGCTGGCGGTGCAGATGGCAGAGCCGGGCCCGCTCGTCGTCGTCGACCGCCGGGTCCAGGGTCGTCGCCATCCGGACCCTGATCCCCCGTTGCACCAGCTTGGGGATGGCGTCGATGACCTTGGCGAAGTTACCGGGGCCGCGATGCTCGTCGTTCGAGGCCGGATCGGGTCGGTCGAGGGACACCTGGATGGCGGCGGGCAGCCAGGCCAGCGGCTGGAGACGTTCGATGCGGGCGGCGGTGAACAACGTGGCGTTGCTCAACACGACCAGCGGGAGAATCCGGGCCAAGGCCACAACGGTCTCGCACATCGAAGCGACCATGAAGGGCTCGCCGCCCGTCACCCCCAGATCTGTGAAGCCGAGATCGTGCGCCTCCTCCGCGATCTCAACCATCCGGTCGTGGGACAGCGCCCGTCGGTCGACACCGGGCGCCGACTCGGTCAGGCAGTAAGAGCACGCCAGGTTGCAGTGGTAGTTCGAATACAGCCACACCCGGCCGGGCAGCATGCCGCCGGCCACCGCGTCAGCGACGGCGTTCACGTCAATCCCTCCGCGGCGAGCCGGGCCACGACCTCGGGCCCGGTCGGCAAGTCCAGCGCGGTACAAAACCGGTTCAACATCAACGTCGCCCCGATCAGGAGGGTCAACTCCATCACCTCGTGATCGGGGAACAGCAAACGGAGTCGCCGACGGGCATCGGGATCGATTGGCCCCGGGCCGGCCACCGCGTCCACCCAGGCCAGCAGCGCCCGCTCAACCCGATCGCCGAAAGTACTGGCCAGGTCGGTCGCGGCGCGCAACGCCACGACCTCGGAGCGAGACAGACCAGCGTCCAGGGCGACCACAGAGTGCGCGTTGACGCAGAACTGGCAGCCCGCCTCGACAGAGGTCCGAAGGACCACGAGCTCCTTGCGTCGGGCCTCGATCGAACTCGGTCCCAGCAGCACCGAGATGAATGGGACCGCGACCACCAACACCTCCGGGACGTGGGCCAGAGCGGCCACGATCGGACCGGGGTCGCCCGCCGCGAAATACGCACGGGCCAGCAAGGGCGCGCCGTCCGTGCTGACCAGCTCGATCCCCGCCTCCATCGCCACCGTCAACCTCGACCCCTCTCGACTCGTCCCCGCCCCATGTAATCCGCCGCTGCCCGCCCGTCAAGGCGCCACCGCCAAGTTTCGTCAATGTTCAGGGATCGCGCCTGATCAAGAGGCGACCCCAATGGCGCGCCCAACTCATACACGACGCCGCCACACGGGGCCTCCCTACGGCGATCAGGCCTCCTCCAGCGGTCCGTCCACGGCTGCAGAAACCCGCCTGACCGGCTACCCATTCCCTGCATAGCGCCCCGGGCGACCCGGACACCTGCACGGAAGGGTTACCACACGTCGGGAGGGAGTCCGTGCTTCTGCCCCTACCCCGCCGCAGTTCCGCCGTCACCTCCGCCGCCTTGCGCTTGGCCACATCATCCAGTGTTGCAGTCACGGTATGTACCCTCCTCGCCGAGC
>CAXMLU010000858.1:0-4504 GCA_964194255.1 uncultured bacterium | reverse complement strand
GCGTAAGGGTGATCGACTTCTGGCACCCCACGGGGCCGATCCCGCTCGGCGAGCACGAAGCTCAGATTTCTTGCCTGCTGGGTCACCCACGGCCCGACCGGGTTCGCCGTGATTCCCGTCAGGTACACCCGTCGCGAGTTCAACTCGATGAAGAACAAGACGTAGAGCCGGCGGAGGAGCACGGTGTCGACGGTGAAGAAGTCGCACGCCAGCATGGTGGTGGCCTGTGACCGGAGGAACTCGGTCCAGCTCGGGCCCGACCGCCTCGGCGAGGGCTCGATGTCGTGGCGCTGGACGATGGCCCAGATACTGACGGAGCGAGCACCACGCCCATGTTCGCCAGCTCGCCGTGGATCCGGCGGTAGCCCCACGTCGGGTTCTCCCCGCCGGTCGGAGGATCAGCTCCAACGTGCCGACGAGTACCTTCGGACGTCCCCGACGGCCGTGGGGATATGTCCATCTACGCCGGACCAGGTCCCGATGCCAGCGCAGGAGCGTCTCGGGTTGAACGAAGAACCTGCCCGATCGCCGCCGGGGGAGCAGCCGACTGAGTCCCGCGAGCACGGCGCGGTGCGCCGGTTGCAGTGCCGGACGAACGATTTGGCGGCGAAGAACCGCCACCTCATGACGGAGCATGACCACTTCGATGGCCAGGTCGGAGTCCTCAGCCCTTCTTAGAAGGAGTAGCTGGAGGATCCGCACGAACGCGACGTAGAGAAATGACAGGGCCACAGCCCATCTTCGCATCACTTCCACTCCGCGGAAACATCCAGGTGAACGGCCTGGATGGGACTCTCGGCACCCACACGTTGGCCGCGTCGAAGGGAGCCCCGCTGTCGACATGGCGTGTTCGCGACGACACGAGGCCCGCTGAGACTCGCGTCGCAATCCGTCGTCACCGGGCCTTCAGCTAGCTTGTTCTACGAAGAGAACTCAGAGACAGGCGAGGCCATGCGACTGAGACGAAAGCGGGACGGAGATATCAAGGCCGTCGCGGCGCTTGACGCCGAGACGACTCAAATGGTTCATGCGATGGCCCAGTTGCACATAGTTCAGATACCTCGACTGGAAGAGGGCCTCTACGCGTTCTTGCGTGAATTCTCGTCTCGGCCTGACTTCAGTGAGCAGCCTGCCGACATGCAGATCGGCGTCTTGGCTGGGGGGCTGAACTGGGTTTTGACCGAGATAAGCCGTCCGGGTGAGTTCACAGTTGACGGTACGCTGACCGACCATCAGCACCGGTATCGTCCGCTGATCGTTGAGGGCGCGCACTCACTGGCGAGCCGCGACGGATATTGCACGCTCATGGTCCGGCTAGTCGACGCGGCTCGCGGGCAGCTCGGACAGCACTCTGGCGAGCCGCTGAGACTTGCCCAATGGCTGACTTGGTACAACCTCTACGCTCTCATCTGCGGCGCCGGAGAGGGACCCTACCCCAATCCGCAGGACATCGGCCTTGTAGAGGGCTTGGTCAGTGTGTTTGTCGCGGCGGGCGACGACGTCCGGCTCAGATAGCGTTCTCGATGTGGGCGGAGTGGCGGAGAGGCACGCCGATGTGGCGGAGGGCGAGGCTCGCGGTCGCGTGGCGAGCTGACGAGTCGGAGACCTCGGGCCCGCCGGGGCCACTCGGGAACTTCTCTTTGCTGGCGCCGTCGCGGTGGTGTCGCATGGTGATGAGCGGGGTTACGCCGCGTCGAGTGCTTCAGGGGCGGTGGGGACCACCACCGCGGTGTCGCGGAGGCGTGGAGTCACCCGTCCGTGCCCTGAATGGGGGAGAGGGTTAAGTGATATACCGCGGGCCCGCCAGTGGCGATTGGCTAGCACCCGACCCCTGGAGACGCCCCGCCATATCCGCCATGGGCTCGCGTGGTCGCTCACCGTCTGCACCTCGGAGTCGAACCGATACGACACAGCCATGACGCGAAATTCCGTGGTCGCCCAGATGGAGTCGTACCGTCGGGGCCTCCCCGGGCTGCCCTTGCGGCGCCCCGTGTGGTGCGACACGGCCAGGGGACCGCCGGGCCTCTCCCGGCGAATCGCGTCGAGTTCCTCGGGGCGCTCGGACAGCCATGTCCGCAGCACGTCCATGAGCCTGTGCTCCACAACTGGGCCCCACATCACATCGTCACCCGGCTCGCCCATCAGGCCGTGCCGCCCGGACCGCCAGTGGGTTCGCGTTTCCGAGATGTCAAATCCGTCGATCTTGGGGGTGTTGGCGTCAGCGCGTACCACCACCGGCCCCGCCGTCACAGCCAGCCGACGAGCGAAAGCCACGGCTTGGCGGGCCTTGACCGCACCTCAGTTGACTCCCGGTGGTGCGTGGTAGGAGGCAACCGTGACCGGTCGGCCACCCGCATCGACCACCGCGAGCACCGCTCGCTCCGGCAACGGCGCGTCCTCCAGAATCGATCGCTGCCTCGGCTCCGCACCTCGACCAAGAATGGCGCTGCCCCGCTGGCGTACAGTCCGGTCGCCCGGGGCCGGCGGCCGCAGTCCCGAAGGACCGGCACCCATCACCACCCAGTCAAAGCCCGCCTCGCCGCACAACCGGTCCATCGAAGAGGAATTCGCCTCCTGCGCAAGCACAAAATCGGGTGTTCTCTCCCGCCACTCACCAGGGTTCAAAAGCCGCTTCCTCTCGGCACCCGAGCTCTCTCGACTAGCGCCGAAGGCGTACATCGAAGGGCAGAATTCGGTATGCATCCTTCGCGTTCGTGGGGGCAGTCCCGTCCTTCATCGATCGGAAGAGCTCGAAGAGCGGTACGAAGAGCGGCCTATCATCAACCCAGATCCGCCGGAGCACGTTGGCATCGTTCCATCTCGTGAGGATGGTCTCGTAGAGCCAAAGGTTGTAGGAACGGACTGCTGCGTGACACACAGAGCCGGCCTGCTGAAGGGCAGCGAAGTCTAGGTCTACAACGTGCCGGCCTGCCGCCATCAATCCGAGCTCGCGGACGTTCCCGCTTCCAAGGATTCCCTGGGCATGAACGGACGCATGGCGGAGGTGACAGATGCGGTCGTATTCGAGAAGAGACGTCCCAACAGGCGTTGCATCACCAAACCCGAGGCCAAGGAGCCTCTTCGTCCACGAATGTAACTCCTTCAGACTGGCCAGGCTGGCTCTGTCGAATAGCGCGAGCTCGACTTCCTCGACTCCGTAGTAGTCGAGCGCGCTCAGGGTAAGCTGCTGCTCAGCGGCAGCTATTCGACTCAAAGGACAGATCCTCAGCACACCGGCCAAGACCGCGCGGAAGTAGCCTTCAGCTCCACTGACCAGGCCAAGCAGGAGCAGTCTGCCCAGCGCCGAGCTGGCCGCGAGAGCAACGGCGTCTCCTAGGGTGAGTATGTGCTCGCAGAAGGTGTAGTAGCTGTCGATGGGGCTCGCGACGTCGTCTTGAGCGGGCGAGCAGAAGTTGGCGGGTGTGATCTGTTGCACGCCAGCTACATCGCAGACACATACCCATTCGGTCACTTCAGACGCTCACGAACTCTTCGGCATACCGATGGATCCGGGCGGACCAGACCGGTCCAACGTACGGCGCCCGTCGGATTTCGGTGGAGTCGTCGTCGAGCAAGATGTCCTTCACGGTCCGAATGGACGTCTTGGACTTGAGCGCACTGACCTTGTTGGAAGTAAGTGGGAGTAGGTCGATGGAAGCGTTCAGAAGCTCCTCATATATGGAGGCCTCCATCAGCGGTCTCCCGCAACGCATGCAGAATTGCGCATCCTCGCTCACCCGCGGTGCGCCACAGTTCTGACATGGCGCTAAGTCAAGTGTGCACCGCTCGAGGAAGTCCGGGCCGAGGTACGAAGATCCACGTCCACGCACGAATGCACTCGCGTTTCGAGAGATCAGTGCCGCTACCACCGACGACGTGGCAACGCTTCTGCCGAGTGCGAGAGCGTTTTCGTCGACAACTAACGCGTAGTGCAGCTCATACCGATGGAATACACCCTTGACGCCTCTAGACACCGTCCCAAGGTCGCGGACTACACCCGCGTACTCGAGCATTTCAACGACTTTGGACATCTCTGGGCCGAGGGGATCAGCAATTCCGACAGTGACGGCCTTCTGGGCATTGGAGCGGTTGCCGTTGTATCGCCGCAACGCCCCGACGAAGGAGCGCTCGAGCTCCCCACCGACGTCGACGAAGTTCCTGTAGCGCGGGATCTTCACCGCCAGTGACCGGAAGACCTCTCGCACGGAGGCTGCATGATTTGCGACCGCGGCGTCCGCACGCCGCTTCGTGGGGTTCTGCGTCTCCTCCTCCTCGACTCCCAGAAGCTCGGACAACATCACGAGGAAACCACGTGGAAGTCCGAATGACGCCAGCGCGAGGTAGTCGATGAGCTCCTCGCGACCTGTCAGACGGGCCGCAAGCGTAGATGGGATTCGGCGTTCGACAATCCCACGCATAGTTGCCAGGTAGCCATCAGAGTCTGGTCGGTACCACGCCTCGACC
This sequence comes from uncultured bacterium, assembly GCA_964194255.1. Taxonomy (GTDB): domain Bacteria; phylum Actinomycetota; class Acidimicrobiia; order Acidimicrobiales; family CAXMLU01; genus CAXMLU01. Next base: position 40 of record CAXMLU010000858.1, on the reverse strand, counting down.
AGCTCAGCCTCGTGGTGTTGACCGACATCCAGCTCCGGGA
>CAXMLU010000857.1:0-14459 GCA_964194255.1 uncultured bacterium | reverse complement strand
TTGGTGAACCACAGGGCTCCGTCGGGGCCCACCGTGATACCCCCGCCCAAGATGCTGGGGTTGGCGTAGATGGTGACCTTCCCCGCGGTGGTGATCCGTCCGATCGAGTTGCTGTAGGCGCTGGTGAACCACAAGGCTCCGTCGGGCCCCGCGGCGATTTGTTGCGGGCTGTTAATGCTGGGGTCGTTGAAGTTGGTGACCTTCCCGGCGGTGCTGATCCGTCCGATGGAGTTGCTGGTGAAGCCGTTGTTGGTGAACCACAGGGCTCCGTCCGGCCCCGCCGTGATCCCCGTCGGGGCCGAGATGCCGTTGTAGAAGGCGAACCCCTTCCTGCGGTGCAGAGCAGCGCCAGCGGCCGCCGGTGCGGCACGGACCGTCGCCACCCTCGGATGAGCCGGGCCGCCGAAGGCGGGTAGAGGCAATACAAGACAAGCGACCGCCCATAACAAGACCAGCCGGACCGCCCTCACGCCGAACAGACGGCGTCTCCGAGGTAAAAACGAAACCGCACCGACCCGTGCATCCTTGCCGCGGCGTCGAGCCCCCATCCCAGTCCCCTTCCCAAGCAGTACAGCAGTCCGATCATTGTCGCGCATGGGCCCATTGAACGCTCAGGAGTTGGCCACAACATCCGCCGAATGGCGCGCCGAAACGACACGCCCGCGTAAGCCCACTCGAACACCGTCAACCGGCCAAACGCGCTGATTGGCGCTATCGGCCCGTTCACCGATCAGCACGAGAGCGCAATCCCCATTCTCAGTTCGGAGATCATGTTGCACGCCGGGAAGCTTCCGTGCCGGTGAGGCCGGTTATGGGGTGGTCTACGCGTGCGCCGGTGTGCAGCTACGCGTTTTGACCGATGTTCGGCGGCTCGACGGCACCGATGCTTGTGTGGATGCTTGCCTCCGAGTCATTTGACGACACCCTGTTGAGTCTCTATCGGGACCGGGCCCGCTCCCTGACCGCCATGCTCTACGCGTATACGGGCAGCCGCGCCGATGCCGAAGACCTGTGCCACGAAGCATTCCTTCGCGTCGGCCGCGTCCGACCGGCGCCGGTCGACTCGGCCAACCTGTGGCCGTATCTGCGTGTGACCGCGTTCAATCTGGCCCGGTCCGCCTTCCGGCGCCGGAGGGTGGCCGCTCGCCATATCTCGCCCGCGGAACCCGGCTTGCTTGAGTGGGACGAGACGGCGCCGATAGGGGTGGAGCAGAGTGAGTTGCTGGCGGCGGTGCGCCGGTTGCCGTCCCGTCAGCGCGAGTGCGTGGTGCTGCGCTACTGGTATCAGCTCAGCGACACCGAGATCGCCGCCCACCTGGGCCTGTCCGCCAACTCGGTCAAGACCCACCAGCGACGAGCGCGATCAGCCCTCGAGCGCAGGCTGCAAGGCGCGCGGTGTCGACCGGATGAGTAGGCACAGGTTCACGGTGTGGCGTTGCAGGCGGGGCGCCTTGAGCGTTGGATGGGCGTTATGAGCGAAGATGGCGACACTGTTGTGTTGTTCCCGCCGACGCAATGGGGGGAGTCGCCTATGGCCGATGACGGCTTTGTGTTACCGACGGGCACGGTCACGCTGCTGTTGGCCGACGTGGAAGGCTCCACCCGGCAGTGGGAGGACGACGCCGAAGCCATGGCCGTGGCCATGGCGGACCTGAACCGGGTGGTGGACGACCTGGTCGGGCGTTTCGACGGTGTCCGCCCCCTTGAGCAGGGTGAGGGCGATTCGTTCGTGGCCGCCTTCGCTCGGGCCGGAGATGCCCTCGGCTGCGCGCTGGAGATCCAGCGGGCGCTGGCCGGAGGGCGGTTGCGTTTGCGGATCGGGGTCCATACCGGCGAGGTGCAGCGCAGGGACGAACGGAACTACGCGGGGAGCACGATCAACCGAACGGCCCGGCTGCGCAACCTTGCCCACGGCGGCCAGACGGTGCTGTCTCAGGCCACCACCGACCTTGCCGCCGACACCCTCCCCGCTGGGGTGTCGCTCCGCGATTTGGGCTTTCACCGGATGAAGGATCTGGCCCGGCCAGAACACGTCTACCAGCTGGATCACCCGGAACTTGTTGCCGAGTTCCCTCCGCTGCGTTCGTTGGACGCCTTCGCTCACAACCTGCCCGTGCAGCGCAGCAGCTTCGTCGGCCGCCACGCCGAAATGTCCGAAGTGAAAGACCTCCTAGGCGAATCGACGCTGGTAACCCTGACCGGGGGAGGCGGCTGTGGCAAGACCCGGCTGGCCTTGCACGTCGCCGCCGACCTGATGGACACCAACCCGGATGGGGTGTGGCTGGCCGAGTTGGCGTCGGTGGCCGACGCTGGCGCCGTCCCCGCCCATGTGGCCGCCGTGTTTGCCCTCAAGGAAGGGCCGGGCATGAGCCCGACCGATGCTTTGGTCGCCTACCTGGCGGACAAGCGGGCCCTGCTCGTACTCGACAACTGCGAACATGTCATCGTCGCGGCCGCCACCCTGGTCGACACCCTGATCGGATCGTGTCCCTCGCTGCAGATATTGGCCACCAGCCGACAGCCCCTCGAGGTGGACGGCGAGGCCACTTGGCGGGTGCCCTCGCTGGCCGTGCCCGCTGACGACGGCCCCGCCGGCATCTCCGCCCTGGGCGGCTGCGAGGCGGTGCAGCTGTTCGCCGATCGGGGCCGCCGGGCCCGAAGCGGCTTCGCCATCGACGACGACAACGGCCGGGCGATAGCCGACATCTGCCGGCGCCTCGACGGGATACCGCTGGCCATCGAACTAGCCGCGGCCCGCGTGCGGGTGTTGTCCCCGGCCCAGATCGCTGCCGGGCTGGCCGAGCGGTTCAAACTGCTCACCGGCGGGACTCGCACCGCCTTGCCCCGCCAGCAAACACTGGAAGCATCGGTGGGGTGGAGCCACGATCTGCTCACCGAACCGGAGCGAGTCGTATTCCGGCGTCTAGCCGTGTTCGCCGGCACCTTCAGTTTCGAGGCCGCCGAGCAGGTGTGCGCCGGCAGCGGGGTGGAGGCCCATCAGGTCCTTGATCTGCTCACCCTGCTCGTCGACAAGTCCCTCGTCCAGGTCGACGAATACCGTGACCAGGCCCGCTACCGGCTCTTGGAGACCGTCCGCCACTACGCTGGTCTCCGGCTCGACCAGGCCGGGGAGGAAGCCGAGGTCCGATCTCGCCATCGTGACCACTACGCGACCATGGCCTTAACCGCCGAACCACTCCTCGAGGGCAGCGGCCAGACTTTCTGGATAACGGCACTGAGCGAGGACTACCCCAACCTGCGGGTCGCCCTGGCGTGGAGCCGAGACAACGACACCCCCGACGATCATCTCCGATTTGCCGCCGCCCTGTGGTTGTTCTGGCACATAGAGGGTCCGCTCGGAGAAGCAGAGGCGATTCTCGACCAGGCGCTCAGCGCCGCGGATCTGACCCCCGGGGCGCGGGCCGCAGGTTTGTTTTCACGCGCCTGGCTGTGTTGGGGCAGTTTCGATCTGGCGACCATGGCCGCCCGAGCGGAGGAAGGCCTCGCTCTGGCCCGCCAGCTCGGCGACGAACGACTGGCGGGCCGTTGTCTGCACTGCGTGGCCGGCGCCGAAGGTGCCGCGGGCGAAGATCCGATTCCGGTTCTGGATGAGGTCCTCGAACTGTCCCGACGGACCGGCGACGCGTTCTTTCAGGCCGATGCGCTCGCAGCCGCGGGGACGACCCTCCTTTGGCGGGACCCCGAACAGGCGCGGCTACGCCTCGAGGAATCGCTCCGGATCGCCGAACCGTTAGGTAACTCCTAAGGGGCGCGATACGCCCGTGTCGCTCTCGCCGGGGTGGACTATTTCGAAGGAGAGTTTCTCAAAGCAAAGACCTTAATCGAAGCCGTCATCGAAGAAGGCGACACGCACCGGACGGCACGCATTGAAATAATCATCTTCCTCATGCCTGTCCTCGTGTCGCTCGACCTGCGGACGGAAGCGGCCGCGAGCGCCGATCGCCACGAGCAACTCTGCCGCGAGCTTGGAGAGCACCGGACCGATTTTGCCCCTCCGCACATTCGAAGCATGATCGCCCTCGCCGAGGGCAACCCTGTCGAGGGGCTGCGCATCATCCGCGACACACTCGCCCACACGTCGGCGCCGATGTGGAGAGCAATCTGTCTCCCCCAACAGGTCGACTGCGAGCTTGGCGCTGGACTCCTCGACGATGCTCGGACCTCAATCAAAGAACTCCTCGCGGTCGGGCGAGCACTGATGTTTCCATTCACCGTTGCGCAGGGCGACGTTCTGGTGGCCCGTCTTCAACGGCGCCTCCATGAACCGGGTGAAGCCGAGCGTGCCGCCCACCGGGCGCTCGCGGCCGCCGCCGCCTTACCGGCCAAGGCGATCATCGTCGACGCCCTCGAAGTCCTTGCCGGGACCGCCGTTGACCTGGAAAGTCAAGAAGAGGGCGCCCGCCTTCTTGGCGCGGCCTCATCCATCCGGGACCGAACCGGCTACCGCCGTTGCATTTCCGAACGCGACGCGGACCTTGCCAAGCTGCGCACTGTCCTCGGACCAGAACGATTCGAGCGGGCCTACAACGCGGGCACGCAGCTAACGCTCGATGGAGCTGTCTCCTACGCCCAGCGGGGCTGGGGCGAACGCAAACGACCGTCCTCGGGCTGGGCCAGCCTGTCTCCCGCCGAGCTCCAGGTCGTACACCTGGTCAAGGATGGCCTGACCAACGCGCAGATCGCCGAGCAACTTTTCATCTCGCCACGCACCGTTCAATCCCACCTCACCCACGTATTCGCCAAAGTTGGCACCGCCTCGCGAACGGAACTCGGGGTAGCGGCCGCTAAGCGTTTTGTCGTGTGAGGTGAACCGAGGGCAATGCCCTCGCGGCGCATGACATGCCTTAGCCGACGACCCTGGGGCAATACAGGGTTTTGGCGAAGCGGACCCCGCTCTGTTTGGCCCGGGCATCCTTGCGGCCCTGCACATCCTGGATGCGGTCTTCGGCCAGAGAGGCCAGGCGTCGCTCGAGGTCGTTGCCTCCGACCTCGTAGGCCACGAGCAGGGTTTCGCACGTCGTGTCCGCGGTGGGGTCCCCCAGCTTGGACTTGAGCACCGCGACCGTGCGGGCGAAGTCGGTGGAGATGAGCCACTCTCGTTCGGCGGCCTGGAAGGCGGGACGCAGCTCTTCCGGTGCGTGCCGCCCGACGTCGAGAAGCGCTTGAGGAATGCTTCGACCGACCGAACCAGTGAGCAGTCGTATCTCTTCGATCATGCGCGGCCACGACTCTCGGGCCAGGTCCTGGCGCCGCTGGCGTTGGGAGCGGTACGCCGCGACCGGGGCGGTGGCCGCGCAAGCGCCAGTAATGGCGGCTACGACCACTCCGCCGAAGAGGGCGTAGGTCAGGGCGGTGGTGACGACGAAGAGGCCGCCCATCACGGCCGCAAACTGACCGACCGGAACTTCGGCCAGGCCGGCCTGGGTCATCCACGCCCGTAGCCGAACGCCGCTGGAGCGCGAAGGGATTTTGGCCTGGCGCGGTCCCATGCCGAGGCCGACCCATCCCAGGGCCATCGCGGTGTACAGCAGGTACACGCCGAAGGCACCGGTGAGCGAGAGCAACAAGGGGGCGATGATCAAGCGGAGGCCACCCACCCGCGGCCGCTCTCCACCAGCTGGCGGACGTCGTAGCCCGCCGCCGAGAGGCCACCGGCGGCCCGGCCGGGAAGGTTTCCTGTCCATTCGAGCGGTGCATCGTGGCGAGCTCGAGCGAACACGCTGGTGGTTGTGAAGGCCGCGGCGTCGGGGCCGGTCTGCAGATCCTCGACGGCGAGAATCTCGCTGACCCGCACGGCGTCGTTGCGGCGTACACAGTGCACGACGACATCGATGGCTTCGCTGACCAAGGTGTTGAGGGCCGAGAAGGGAAGCTGGCTCGAGGTTTCTGCCAGTTGGCAGATGAACCGCAATCGGGTGAGAGCTTGGCGGGCCGAGCCCGCATGGATAGTGGTGAGGCCGTTGACGCCGGACGACAGGGTAAGCAGCAACGGAAGCGCTTCGCGGTCGCGAACTTCGCCGACGATGGCGACGTCGGGCGCCATCCGAAGGAAGCCCGCGACCAGGCGGCGAAGGTCGACCTCGCGGCGATCGGCCCGAGTCGGGCGGGTCTGCATCTGCGCCACATTCGGAAGCGGGATGTCAGTTTCAAAAACTTCCTCCGCGACAACCACCCTCAGGGTCGGATCGAGCTCGGCCGCGCAGCAGGACAGCAACGTCGTCTTGCCCGATCCGGGGGCGCCAGCGATGAGCACCGACAGCCGGGATCGCACACAGGCGCGAAGGAAAGCGGCGGCCCGACTGTCGAGCATCTCGCGGGCTACGAGTTCTTCCAGCGATCGGAAAGGAACGCCAGTGAACTTGCGGATGTTGACCAACACGTGGCCGTCCCGGCCGAGGTCGCCGTGCACGATGTGGATCCGAGCGCCGGTGTCGAGTTGTGCGTCCTGCAATCCTTCGGCTGGATCCAGCTTGCGGTGCGATCCGCTCGCGTCGTCGAGGATCTTGGTGAGCGTCCTCAGCACATGCTCGTCGTCGTGAAACACCTCATCGTGATACCCGCTCCGGCCGGTGTGCCTCTTTGCGAAAATTGCGTCCGGGGCGTTAATCATGATTTCCCATACGTCGTCGTCGGCGAGCAGCGGTTCGAGCGGTCCGTAGCCGGCCAGGTTGCGGAGGGCTCGTTCGGCGATGCGGGCGGGATCGGCGAGATCGAAGGATCGCTCGCCGCGACGGAAGGCATCAGACCACGCCGCTACTTCGGCGTCGATGAGCTCTTTCAGCCGGAGGGCGCCCGACGGGTCGGCCATGTCGAGCGACGTGTCTTTGGCCCGCTCCTGGACCGCCTTCTCCACTTCTTGCAATGGCGACAGCCACCCGCCGTCCATCAGGCCTCACCCCAAGCGCCCAGGCTGCCCGCGGGTACGGACACGGGCTGAGGCGTCTCTGGCAATCCCGGTCCGACCCGGGCGATCAAGGCTCGATAGGCGCCAACCAACGGGTCGACCACGGCGGCGGGCAGTCGGGCGCCATCGCGGAGCGCCTCGTCGACGGCCCGGCGGGGGATGAAGATCGGTCCAGCCGCACCTTCGAGGACGGTTGGACCGGCCAGCTCGGTAAGAGCCTGAGCAATCTCGGCTCGGGCTCGAGGGACGCGCGGGGCCTGGTTGACGACGATCAAGAACCGGGCCGGTGGGACTCCGAACGCGGCCAGCTCGGCCAGGGTGACGAGCAGGGAGTGCACGCCTTTCACGCCGGGTTGGCCGACGACCACGACGATGTCGGCCTGACGGATCGCCGTTCTGGCCATGAGATGGCGTTCTTCGACGTCGAGCGATCCTCCCTCCGCTTCGCCTTCGACGTCTGCGTCGGTGTCGCATACGACGCAATCGAACGCCTGCCGGAGGCCGTCGAATCCCGTCTCAAAGGGCCGAGGTCGCAGGCCGGCCCATGCCCTTCGCCGGCGCAGCCCGAGCAACAAGTGGTAGCCGCGTTCTTCGACCAGCCAGGTCATCTTCCGGATCTCGTCGACATCGGCCACGGCCGATCGGTTGGCATCGACCAGCTCTTGCACGCCGGGGCCGACATCGGGAGCGTGGTGAAGCGCGCCCTGCTCGGCGTGGAGGGCCAGGTCGGCCAGGCAGATGGATGTTCCCGCTCCGGCCAGCCCCTGGGCCAGCGCCATGGCGACCGTCGACACGCCCGTCCCACCAGGACCGCACACCGCGTTGACCGAGCTCCGACCGACGGAGGTGCGGTTGGCATGGAGAGCATTCGGCAGAACGTCCGCCCGGGTGATCATGCGGGCGGCTGAGCTCAGCGCGTCGCTCAGGTCGGTAGGACTGAAGCCGGGCGCCAGGATGCCGTCCAGGCTGAGACCGCCCTGGTGCAGAACGGCTGTCCTCGCGCTCTCGCCCACGACGATGACGGCACAGTGGGCGCGCCGAGCCCGATCGACGAGGTCATGGTCGAGGGCGGGCAGCCCGGCGTCGATCACGATGGCGGAATGAGGCCGCGCCGACGCCAGTCGGGCTCGCACCTCCTCCGCCGAAACGCATTTGACAAATTCCACGGGAACGACGCCTGCATGCGACCACTGCGACACCGCCCCGAACCACGGCGACCTCGGCAGCGCGAGACCGAGTACGACGTAACGCTGACCGGCACTCACCCCGCGCCCGCCGTGTCGGGGCCGGAAAGCACGAGGGTGAGTTGACCGCCGTGGGCGGCCTGCACTAGCGCCTTGACGTCGGCGAACGTGGGTACGTCAAGCTCCGCCGTTGACCCGGAACCCCCACCGATCGAGGAGTGCGGCCGGTTGAGCCCGAGCAGTCGGGCATGAAGAAGCACGACGTCGGTGTGCGTGGTATCACCGCTGCCGTGGGTGACCAGGATGTCGACCCAGGACCCCGGCGCCAGGTCGACCTGACCGGCATCGATCGCGACGTCGACCTGCCGTCCACCCGTTCCCTGGCCGACGGCCGCCAATGCGCTGGCCTGGACGAGCTCGCCACCCGCGACAGGGGCCATGACCACGCGGCCGACGACGGATCCGCTCCGCGTGAAGGCGTGGGCGGCGACCGTGCCGGGCGGCAGCACGATCGGCAACAGGGCGATATCGGCGGACTGCAAAGCCCGGCCGACCGTCAGGGTATGGCGGGCGACCACATAGCGGGTATGCGGCGTGGAGGTGGCGTGAAGATACGACGCGAACAGGCCGACTCCGGCCGCGGCGACGAGAAAGCCGCCCGCCACGGCTCGGCCTCCTGGCAGTGGCCGGCGCCGGCGCACGGCCAAGCCGTCCACCTTCGGCGTTGCTGCCCCCAGCTGTGCCATCTGGCCTGCCCCCTTTGCACGGTACAGGTGTTCGCACTCCGTGGCCATTTGGAGGCTGGAGTATCAGGAAACTCATTGAAAGAGGTGAACCTTACCACGAACTGCGGGATCGTCTCCCGGTCCCTCAGCTACGAAACACCATGAGATACACTGCTGCCATGAGCGGCGACACCATCTGGATGGGGACCACGGAGACCTGCGATCGGCTGGGCATCACCCTGCGCACCCTGTACCGGCTGATCGACGAGGGGAAGATTCCGGCATACAAGATGGGCCGGGTCATCCGGCTGAAAGCGGACGAGGTCGACGCCTTCGTGGAGAGCACGCGCATCACCCCCGGGGACCTGCGCAACCTGTACCCGGAGCCGAAGGGGGCGGAGGACCGCGGGGGCAACTCCTGACGCCGCTGGATGCTTCGAACGCCGCCGACGCTCCTAGCGCAGCTGGCAGAGACCGACGCTGCTCAACGCCACGACCATCGTCGACGGGGGATCCGTTTCGAGCCTGACGGTGACGACATCGGTGCCCACCGAGCGGAGTTGACCCGTGATGGATTGGCCGGAAGGCACGAGCACGAGGCGCACGGCGGCGCGGTCGCCGGCCAGCAGGGCCAGCGCGTCGACGAGCCCGGTTCGCAGCGGAGCGAGACGGTCCCCCGTGGCGTCGACTGCGGCCATCGATCCATGCGAGCGCACCGCGCCGACAGCGCGGATGGCGACCAGAGACGTGGTGGCGGCGGCTTGGACGACCGCGATGAAGTCGACGCCGACGGCGTCAATCGTCCCTCGCACGGTGTGATCTCCGGCCGCGGCGAGGTCGATGACCACGTCGGCGCGCCGTTCAGCCAGATCCACCAGCACCCCGGCCAGCGACGCGGCGTCTTCGGCTTGGCGCCGCAACCAGGCCTCCCGCGCCCTCTGGGCAGCGGCTTCGTCGGCGCGTTGGTCACCGGCCCAGATCGCCAGGTCGGCCCACAGCCGTTCGACATCGCCGTCGAATTCCTCCACCGGCTCACGGTAGCCTCCGGGTGGTGAGCGACTGCCTGTTCTGCCGGATCGTGGCGGGCCAGATCCCATCGACGGAAGTGGCGTCGACAGACCTGGTCTACGCCTTTCGTGACATCGAGCCGGTGGCATCCACGCACGTGCTGGTGGTGCCCCGTCGCCACATCACCGACGCCTCGGAGATCCAGGCCGAGGACGGCGATCTCCTGGCCGAGATGGTGATGACCGCCCAAGAGGTGGCCAAAGCGGAGGGCGTGGCCGGCAGTGGCTACCGGCTGGTGATGAACGTGGGAGAGGACGCCCGCAACTCGGTGCCGCACCTCCATCTCCACGTCATCGGCGGCCGGCCCATGGGCTGGCCCCCGGGCTGAGTCGCACCCTGAGAACAACTCGCCCGGCTACCCTGTCTGAAGAACTCCTCGTGTCGCCCACTCACGCCACCGTCTCGATCCCCAACCACCTGATGGGGGCGCTCGTCGGCCCGCTCAACCAGCACTTACGGGTGGTCGAAGACGCCTTCGCGGAGACCCGCATCCTGGTGCGGGGTAACGAGATCACCGTCGACGGCCCCGAAGCGGACCGTGTGGGCCGATTGTTCGAGGAGTTCCGTGTCCTGCTCGAGAGCGGCCAGGGCCTGGACACCTCCAACGTGGCCCGGATGATCGACATGGTCCGCAACGGCGAGGTGCCGAGCGAGGTGCTGACCTCCGAAGTGCTGAAGTCGGCGCGCGGCCGGGCGGTACGGCCCAAGACGGCCGGCCAGAAGCGTTACACGGATGCCATCGCCCAGAACGTGGTGACGTTCGGTATCGGTCCGGCCGGTACGGGCAAGAGCTACCTGGCGGTGGCCTTGGCCGTGCAGGCGCTGCAGGCGAAGCAGGTAGACCGCATCGTGCTCACCCGGCCGGCGGTGGAGGCGGGCGAGCGGCTCGGCTTCCTGCCCGGCGACCTGCTGGCCAAGGTCGATCCCTATCTGCGACCCCTGTACGACGCGCTGGCCGACATGCTGACGACCGACGGGAGTCAGCGTCTCCTGGCCGACGGCAAAGTCGAGGTGGCGCCCCTGGCCTACATGCGCGGTCGTACCCTCAACAACAGCTTCCTCATCCTCGACGAGGCCCAGAACACCACGCCGGAGCAGATGAAGATGTTCCTCACCCGGATCGGGTTTGGATCGCGCGCCGTCGTCACCGGCGACGTGACCCAGGTCGACATAGCCGGCAACAAGTCCGGACTGATCGGCCTCGAGCGGATCCTGGAGGGCATCGAAGGCCTGGCCTTCGTTCACCTCGGTCCGCGCGACGTGGTGCGTCACCGGATCGTGCAGGACATCGTCTCTGCCTACGAGCGGGCTGGGGCCAGCCCGCCCAAGGAGACGACGACCTCGCGGCGGCGAAAGGCCAGGTGAGCCGGGTGGAGGTCTTCGCCGCCGACGAACAGACCGAGCGGCCGGTCGACGCGGTGCGCTGGGTCCGGCTGGCCGAGGAGATCCTGGCCGCCGAAGGCGTGCGGAAAGACGCCGAACTGTCGCTGCTGTTCGTCGACGAGCAGGCCATGTCCGATCTCAACAAGCGCTTCCTCGGCAACGACGGGCCGACCGATGTGCTGGCCTTCCCGATCGACGACGAGCCGATCGAGGGCGGCCGCTCACCCGACTCGGGTGGGTCGCGACCCATGTGGATGCCCGCCGAGCCCGATGACCTCCCCATGCTCCTCGGCGACGTGGTGATCTGTCCGGCCGTGGCCGAGCGCAACGCGCCCGAGCACGCCGGCACCTACGACGACGAACTCGCCCTCCTGGTCGTCCACGGCATCTTGCACCTGCTCGGCATGGACCACATCGACGACGAGGAGGCCGAGGCTATGGAGCAGCGCGAGCGCGACCTGCTCGAACGCTTCCACAAGGCCACCCCATGAGCGGTGACGACATCCTGCTCTTGGTGGCTGTCTTTTTCCTGTTGGTCACAGCCGGCTTTTTCGCCGCCGCCGAGACGGCGCTGACCCGCATCAACCGCATCAAGGCCCTGACCTTGGCCGAGGAGGGAAGGCGCGGCGCCGAGAAGCTCGTGAGTCTGGTCGAGCATCCGGAGCGGTTCCTCAACCCGGTGCTGTTCCTGGTGCTGCTCTGCCACCTGGTGGCGGCCACCCTGGTCGGCGTGGTAGCCGCCAACGTGTTTGGGCCTTGGGGCGTCGCCGCCGCCACCGCCTTCGAAGTGGTCATCATCTTCGTGCTGGCCGAGGCGGCGCCGAAGACGTGGGCAGTACAGCATCCTGAACGAGCCGCGCTGCGCACCGCCCCTGTGGTGGACGCAGTCGTCAGGTTCCCGCTGTTGCGGTGGCTGGCCAACGGGCTCATCGGGCTGTCGAATATCTTCCTGCCCGGCAAGGGGCTCAAAGAGGGACCCTACGTCTCGGAACAGGAGTTGCTGGCCCTGGCCGACGTGGCCCTGGAGGACAAGGTGATCGAGCGGGAGGAGCGCCGCCTTATCCATTCCATCATCGACTTCGGCGACACCATCGCACGCGAGGTGATGAAGCCCCGGACCGAGATGGTGGCGGTACAGGCCCGCGACAAGATCGAGGACGTGCTCGAGGTGGCCTTCCTGGCCGGCTACAGCCGCATACCCGTCTACGACAACGGCATCGACGACATCGTGGGCATCGTGTTCACCAAGGACCTCATGCGGGCCGAGCGCGACGGGCACGGCTCTGATGAAGTGCGCACGCTGCTACGGGACGCCTACTTCGTGCCGGAGACGAAGCGGGTATCGCAGCTCATGCGGGAGATGCAGCAGGGCAAGAACCACATGGCGGTCGTCGTCGACGAGTACGGTGGCGTCGCTGGCATCGTGACGTTGGAGGACCTGCTTGAGGAGCTGGTCGGCGACATCGTCGATGAGTATGACGTCGAGGAGCCTCCCGTCGAGCGGCTGAGCGATAGCGAGCTGGTGGTCACCGCCTCGCTCCCGATGGACGAAGTGAACGAAGCGTTGGGCAGCGAGCTGCCTGAGGGTGACTGGGACACCGTGGGCGGGTTCCTCTACCACCTGCTCGGCCACGTACCCCACGAGGGCGAGACGGCGGAGTACGACGGTCACCTGCTGACCGCCGAACGGGTCGTCGGCCGGCGTATCGGCCGCGTCCGTATCTCCAAGCTCACCGAAGAGCCCGCTACCTAGCGGCCGCTTGTGCGTTCGGGCTTCGCCACCATCGTCGGTCGTCCCAACGTCGGCAAGTCGACGCTGCTGAACCGCATGCTCGGCACCAAGGTGTCGATCGTGTCAGACAAGCCGCAGACGACGCGGACCCAGGTGCGGGGCGTGCTGACCCGGCCGGAGGTCCAGATCGTCTTCGTCGACACGCCTGGCATCCACAAGCCGAAGACCCTGTTGGGGGAGCGGCTCAACGACACGGCCACGGCCACCATTGGCGACGTCGACGTCGTGGTGTTCGTCGTCGATGCCACCGCGCCCATCGGCCGCGGCGATCGCTTCGTGGCGGAGCGGGTTCCGCCCGGTGGTCTCTGCGTTGTGAACAAGGTCGACGCCGCCAGCCGCCAGCAGGTCCTCGACCAGCTGCAGCTGGCCGGCCACCTCGACCTGGCCGAGTACTTCCCGGTGTCGGCCAAGACCGGCGAGGGCGTGGCCGAGCTGGTCGAGGCCATCGCCGGGCGCCTGCCCGAGGGCCCGCTGCTCTACCCCGACGACATGGTCACCGACGTCCCCGAGGCGTTCTGGGTGGCCGAGTTGGTGCGAGAGCAGCTGCTCGCGGTGATGCGGGAGGAGGTTCCGCACTCGATCGCCTGCCGGGTGACCGAATGGGAGTGGCCACGCATCCGCTGCGAGATCCTCGTCGAACGGGACTCCCAGAAGGGCATCGTCATCGGGCGCGGCGGGGCGGTCCTGAAAGAGGTGGGTAGCCGCGTCCGGGACCAGCTCGAGCCGGGCGCGTTCCTCGAGCTGTTCGTAAAGGTCGACCGCGACTGGCAGAGCCGGCCCAAGGCGTTGGAGCGGCTCGGTTACTGACGAGCCGAGGGGAAAGGGTAGGTTCGGCGCATGTCTCGTCGTGACGCCACCGTGCTCCGTGCTTTCGCGGTCTGGACCATCTACGTCTGGGTGACCCGCATGTGGAACATCTGGAGGGACCGGGCCCCCGGGCATGGCACCGCCTTCAAGTTGGTGCACACCGTGCTGGCGGTCGTCTCGGTGGCGTTCGCCGGTGCCGCGCTCGCCATCGTGGCCCGTCTGCGCCGGCCGGTCACTCCCCGGGTTGGAACTGCGCCTTCTGGAGCTGGTGGCTGAAGTCGATTGACACAGCTTTCATCTCGCTGAACTCGTCGAGGGCGTGCGGCCCGGCCTCCCGAAACCCGTTGCCGGTAGACTTCATGCCGCCGAAGGGCATCTGAACCTCGGCGCCGATCGTGGGCGCGTTGACGTAGACGATGCCGAATTCGAGCTCAGTGACGGCGCGCATGGCGGCGGTCATGTCGTTGGTGTAGATGGAGGCGGACAGCCCGTAGGTGGTGGAGTTGGCGGCGGCGATGGCCGCGTCGAGATCGGGGACCGGGATGATGGCGGTGACCGGCCCGAAGATCTCCTCC
>CAXMLU010000856.1:0-4942 GCA_964194255.1 uncultured bacterium | reverse complement strand
CCCGCCACTCCATGACCCGATCCGCCCCATCATGAACGAGGAGACAAGGATTCATGCGGACTTCCGTGGTTCCGCTGAACGTTGGGGAGGTGGCGAACGTATCCACGGCCATGATCACTCGAACCGTATCCAAGGGTCTCGTCGGCGGGGTCGCTGTTGCGGCCACTTTGTTGTCGGGGTGTGCGAGCTCGTCGTCGCCGAAGTCATCGGCCAGCGCAACTCCCACAACGGCAGGACCGGCAGCTGTGCCGGCCACGAAGGTAACCGGGTCCGCTTTCTCCCCGGAGAAGGGCTCGACTCAGGGCGTGGGTGGCAAGGGAATCGTGGTTGATCTGGCTTTCAAGTCCGCCCAGGCGACAGCGTTGCAGAGCTCGTTCCGGCTGGGCGGCGCCCTGCCCGATCCGGCCCCGCCAGCGAAGCCGGGGCACAACCCGGCTTTCCCCGGGCTGGTCGTCACCCTGAGTACCACCGGGGCGCCGCTGGGCGGCCCGACGGAGAACCTGGCCAATCTGTTCCAGATCGTGAGCACGTCGACGCAGAGCGACGGGTCGAGCGAGGTCTGGGCGACATGGACCAACGCCAAACCAGGGTTTGGGGTCGATCTCGACAGCGAACTTGTCGCGTACACTATCTCCGGTGACGCGCCGGACGTCGTGCCGTCAGACCGGTCCAGCCTGGCCTTGACGTCGAACCTGATTACCGTCACATTCCATGTCGCCGGCCCGAAGGCTTCCCCGGCGCCAACGACAACTGCGCCGTGAACACCAGGTGAGCCCGCTCCGACTGGTCCGCTCCCCCGCTCGGCCCGACGGTGTGGGCGGTGAGGCCGGGCTCCGCGCCGCCTACGCCGCCCACGGGGGCGAACTCTACGGATTCGCCCGGCGAGCAGTCGGAGACGATGGGATCGCCGAGGAAGCCGTCCAGGAGACCTTCCTGCGGGCCTGGCGGGCCGCCGAACGCTTCGATTCCGATGTTGGCTCGCTTCGCACCTGGCTGTTCGCCATCTGCCGCAACGTGGTCGTGGACGCGACCCGGGCTCGCTCGAGGAGACCGTCCCTAGGGGAGGCGGGAACAGACATCGCGATTGTCGACAATGTCGACGAGCTGCTGCGGGGGTGGCAGGTCGAGGAGGCGCTGCGGCGTATCACCGAGGATCATCGAACCGTGATCGTCGAGACCTACTATCGGGGCCGGCCGGCCGCCGACGTCGCCGCTCAGCTCGGTATCCCCGTGGGCACGGTCCGGTCCCGGCTGTTCTACGGGCTCAAAGCCCTCCGATTGACGCTCGAGGAGATGGGATTCGCCGATGAGTGATGCATGTCCTGAGTGGCGGGGTCCGATCGCCGCCTATGTGCTCGGACAATCTGATGACGCAGATCGCGTCGCGATCGAGGCCCACCTCGAGGGCTGCCCGGCGTGCCGGGCCGAGCTCGACAACCTGCGCATGCCGGTACGTGCACTTGCCGCCGCCGACGACATGCGGGTCGGCGACCCGGCGGCGTCGGCCCCCGCGCGTCTCGGCCCGGCCATCTTCGGCCGGATCGGCGCCGAACGAGTCCAGCGAGCTCGCCGGCGGCAGCGTCGGGCGGTCTTCGCCGGCCTGGGTGCGGCCGCGGCCGTGGTCGTCGTCGCCGGTTCGCTCGCCCTGATCCGCCCGGGGACCTCCCCTTCGGGTGCGCATGTGTCCCTCTCGGCGAGTCCCGGCGCGGTTGCTGATGCCGTCGTGGAGGCCCGTCCGTGGGGCACCCAGGTGACCCTGACCGCTCAGGGTCTCGATCCCGGCGAGGTGCTGACCGTGTGGCTGGAGACCGCGGCCGGTCGTCGTTCCCCGGCCGGAACGTTCACATCCCTCGCCAACCGCCGCGTCCGGGTCATCCTCGCCGCGGCCACCCGGCCCGATCTGGCCGTGGCCCTCGGCGTAAGCAACCCCACCGGTACCACCATCGCCCGGGCCCAGCTTCGATGACAGTGCCCGGACGGCGTCGGGACGGATCGTCGGCGCCGTCTCGGTCGACGCAGGCCAGTCAGGCTCCGATGAGCCTCACGCCTCCGTAGGCGATGGTGCCGACGATCGCCCACGACGCCAGCCCGAGCATCAGAGGGCGGCCGCCGACCTTGCGAAGCTTGGCGATGCGGACACCGGTGCCGAGGCCGAACAGGGCGGCGGCGAGCGTGACGTTCTGGAGGTCCTTGATCGGGTTGAGCCACCCTGTCGGTACGGCCCCCGTGCTGCGCAAGGCGATGGCGGCCAGGAAACCGGCGACGAAAAGGGGAACCAGCGGCGGCCGGCGGGCGACAAGTTGGTCGGGGGCACGGACCTCTCCCTCGGCGAGGAACCGCCGCCGGCGAGCGAGTCCGACACCGGCAACCATCGGAGCGAGCAGCACCACCCGGGTCAGCTTGACGATCACTGCCGCCCGGATCGCCGTCGGGCCTCCGCTGGCGGCGGTGGCGACGACTTGGCCGACGTCATGGACGCTCGCGCCGACCCATGACCCGAAGCTGTCAGCACTCACGAGGCCCAATGGGGCGCGCAGCCAGGGGAGTATCCCGATGGCCAGGCTACCGCACAAGGTGACCAACGCGATGCTGAAGGCCACGTCTTCCTCGCTGGCGTCCGCGACCCCTTCGACCGCAGCAACCGCGGAGGCGCCGCAGATCGAGAACCCGGTGGCAACCAGCAGGGACAGGCCTCGATCCAGACCGAGCTTCTTGCCGAGCCATTGGGTGCCGAAGAACGTGGCCGCCACAGTACCGACCACGACCCCGAGCGCCGGGACGCCGAGCTTGAGGACCTGGCTAAGGGCCAGCTGGAAGCCAAGCAGCACAACCCCGGCCCGCAGAACCCGCTTGGCGGCAAAGTGGGCGCCGTCGCGGCTCCACGCCGGCAGCACCCCAACGTTGGCGAGCAGGGCGCCGATAGCGACGGCGGCGACCAGCGGCGACAGCGAAGGCACCACATGGTTGACAGCGAAGGCGGCGGCGACGGCGACGGCCACCACCACCAGGCCCGGCGCGTTCCTGCGCAACGCCGCGAACGGCCGGTGGTGAATGGATTCCCCGTCGTCGCGCAGCGGGTCCAGCTCGGCCGTCGGAAGAAGATCCTCGAACGCGGTGACATCCTGAGCCATAAGTGCAGTATGCGCGCCGGTATCTCGGCCGGGTAGCCACCCGCCGGCTTGAGCTCCATAGATGTGATCTATGGGCGAGAAGCGACAAATGAGCGTCGGGCGGCGGCGATCAGCGGCCCGGCCGGACCCCCGGGCGCCGCCCCCGTCTTCCACACGGCGCGCAGTGTCCGCTGCAGATCAAGCTCGGTGACGGCCACCTGTACCAGGCGCCCCGACCCGAGCTCGGCCTCGACCGCTAACCGGCTGAGAACGGCCGGTCCCACTCCGGCGGCGACCGCGGTCTTCACCCCGGTGGTCGACCCGAGCTCCAAAGCGACAGCAGCGACGGAATGCCCGGCGGCGGTCAACGCTGCGTCCAGTGCCTCGCGAGTCCCCGAGCCTGCTTCCCGTGCGACCAGCGCTGTGGCCGCGAGCAGCGATGCTCCCAACGGCGTCCGGCGGCGGGCCCAGGGATGCTCGGCGGCGACGACAACACACAGCTCGTCGGCACCGATAACAGCGGCGCGAAGCCCTTTTGTGTCCCCCGGCGACTCGATGAATCCGAGATCGGCCCGCTCCGCCCGGACGGCGTCGAGGACCCGGGTGGAGTTCATCACCTCGAGCTCGACGACCGTCCCCGTCCGCTGGACGGTCGCCATCCAACCCGGGAGCAGAAACTCGGCGATCGTGTAGCTCGCCGCCACCCGCAAACGGCCCCCTTTTCGGGGCCGGAGCGCATCCACACCGCCCTGGAGTGCGCGCGCCGCGTGGATGACCGCCGAGGCCCATTCGGCCACCAGCAAACCGTCCGGGGTCGGTACCGAGCCGGCCGTGGAACGCGAGAGCAGCACCACCCCGAGCTGGCGCTCGAGAGTGCGGATCCGTGAGCTCGCCGACGGCTGTGCAATACCGTGCGCCTCGGCCGCCCGGGACAAGCTCCCTAGCTCGACCACCGTGCAGAACAGATCCAACGCGCCGAGGTCCGGGAACGTCGCTGGCAACGGCACAGCCGAGACCGTAGCGGTTGATGTCCGAACCTGACGCCCGGCAGCCATGACCCACCTTCATCTCGCCGACGCCGAGGCGCGGCGTGGGTCCATGAACACCGACGGAGAGGCCATAGATCTGATCTCTGGCGACCAAGCCGCGCTC
The DNA here is from genome assembly GCA_964194255.1 of uncultured bacterium. Taxonomy (GTDB): domain Bacteria; phylum Actinomycetota; class Acidimicrobiia; order Acidimicrobiales; family CAXMLU01; genus CAXMLU01. The sequence continues at coordinate 680 of CAXMLU010000856.1, read as the reverse complement.
GGTCTACCGGCCGACGCGCGCCGGGCGCACTCTTGAGAACGAGGATCCGATCGATCCACGGGCCTTCCTCAGAGGAGAATCACCATGACGTACCCGGTCGCAGCACTTACATCTCCCTTCCCGCGCCGAGCCGATGTTGTCGACTCGGCAGTTTCACACCGCGACGAAATCACCGACGCAGAACTCTGGCATGACATGGTGTTCGGCATGATCGTGGGGACACCACTCATCTGGCTGCTCAGCGTCGCGATCGCTCTACCTGCAGGGGTCGGTCTCGGTAACGCCGCCGCCATAGGGATCGTGCCAGGTCTCTTCTGTGGCGTCTTCTATGGAGGGATCATCCCGCTGATGGGTCGCCTCATCCGCGCCGAGCGGTCGGACATCGAACACCGGCTGGCTCAAAGCGAACCACCTACCACTGGCAGCTTCGGTCAGGCGGCATGACTTTCTCTCGGCGGTTACGCACACCGCTGCCCACGACCCATCAAGAGCTGCCCCGGCGGACTGCTGTCGTCGTGGGGGCTGCGCGGTACTGTTGCATTTGAGAGTCGGCTTCCGCCGTCGGGGCAGACTGACGTGATGGCTTCGGGCAGGCTGGGCCGATGTCCTCGTCCCGGTCTCGGCCGCCCGTTGACCGCTCGGCGTTCGCCGGGTTTCGGTTCCCGCCCGACGTGATCGCC
>CAXMLU010000855.1:0-1699 GCA_964194255.1 uncultured bacterium | reverse complement strand
GGTTGTGGACTGCACTGGCTCCCGGCGTGCCGCCGACGCAGGCGGCCGCCGTCCTCAACGGCTATCTCGTGTTGCTGGCCGACCACGAACTGGCCACCTCCACGCTGGCAGCCAGGGTGGCCGCGTCGACTCGGGCCAATCCCTACGCGGCCGTCATCGCGGCCCTGGGCGCCCTCGACGGACCCCTGCACGGGACGGTCAGCGAGGAAGTCCACGCGTTGTTGGTCGAGGCGTCCGGCTCCAACGGCGCATCGGCGGCCGTGGCTGATCGACTCCGGCGGGGCCAACCGGTCCCGGGGTTCGGGCATCCGATGCATTCGTTGTATGTCGAGGGTGACCCGCGGGCGACCGCCGGGCTGCAGCTGCTGCGAAGACTTGGCCGCGACTCGGTGACCCGAAAGCGGCTACGAATCGTCGAACAGGTAGAGGCGGCCGCCAGCACTCGGGCGCCCACGTATCCGAACTCCGATTTCAGCCTCGGTGCCATGGCCTTCGTGGCCGGTATGCCCTCGGATGCCGGGGAAGCGATCTTCGCAGTAGCCCGAATCGCAGGGTGGATCGCCCACGTGCTCGAGGAATACGGCGAGCCACCGCTGCGATTCCGTGTCCGCGCCGTCTACACCGGTCGCGGGAGTGCATCGGACACATCCGGCTGACCAGCGACCGGTCAGCCGGTCAAATTCCCGAGCGCCACCGTGACCGATTTCTTGCTTCCATCGGCGGCCTGGATCGTCACCGTTGCCGTGTCACCGGGTTTGAGCCCGGCCAGGACGTCCTGCATAGCGGACAGTGTTGGAGTGGGCGTCGCGTTGATCTTGACGATGACGTCACCGGGTTTGATGCCCGCATGGTCGGCGGCCCCACCGCTCCCCACCTGAGAGACGATGACTCCGACCGCCTGCCCCGTGGCGTCGACGGCCGTCGCTCCACTGATACCGAGGGCGGCGCGGCCACTATTGGTGACCTTTCCCTGCGATATCAACTGGGGGGCGATGGTCTTGACGGTGTTGGACGGAATGGCAAAGCCGATCCCACTGGCCGCACCCCCGCCCAGTTGGGGATCGGTGGCGGCCAGGGTCGGTATCCCGATGACTTGGGCGTCGAGGTTGACCAGAGCACCGCCGCTGTTGCCCGGATTGATGGCGGCGCTGGTCTGAACCGTACCTCTGAGTACCACGCCGTTGCCCTCACCTACCGTCCGCCCATTGAAGCTGACGATGCCCTCCGTCACCGAGCTGGACAAGCCGAGCGGATTGCCGATGGCCATCGTGATGTCGCCGACCTGGAGCTTGCTCGAGTCGGCGAACGTCGCCGGCGATACGGTCTTCGAGCCGGAGACCTTGATCACGGCCAGGTCGTCCGGCGGGAACGCCCCGACCAGGGAAGCCGCGGCGGTCTGGCCGTCGAAGAAGGTGACCTGAAATTGGTTCGCCCCTTGCACGACGTGGTCGTTGGTGACGATGTCACCCTGGGCGTCGAAGACGACACCCGAACCCAGGCCGGTGTTCGTGGAGATCTCCACTACCGACGGCCGAACCTTATTCACGACCCGCACGAAGTCCTGTTGGAGCGACACCGCGCCTCCCGTTGACGAGGTGGGGTTCGAGATGGACGGCGACGAGGGAGTTGTCGTTGCTGCCGTCGCCGCCGATGGCTTGGTACTGGAGCAGGCGCTGAACCCCGCCGCCAGGAATATGGC
>CAXMLU010000854.1:0-6018 GCA_964194255.1 uncultured bacterium | reverse complement strand
CACGGGTTGGCGTGCTTGATGATGGCCGCGGCCGGCGACTCATTGCCGATGTCGTGCACGAGCAGCCAGGCTGCATCGGCATCGAACAAATTCAGGTACGAGAGCTCCATGCCGCCGTGCTGCACGACACCGTCCCACCAACTCTCCTTGCCGATCTCGCGATAGCGAGATCCCTTCTGATGAGGGTTCTCCCCGTAGCGCAGCTCCTGCGCCCGTTCCAGCGCCAGATGCAACGTCGGCGGAAGCGGATTGACGGCATCGCCGCTATCCTCGTTGAGCGTGTCGAACCAGGTGGCGATGGCCGCGTCGTAGGCGGCCGTACGCGCGAACGCTTTTCGGGCCAGCCGCTGCCTCGTCTCGTCGGACAGTCCGCCTTCGCGGCGCAGCTCATCGAGGACTTGGCCGTAGTCGGCCGGGTCGACGAGGACTCCGACCGAAGCGTGGTTTTTGGCGGCCGCCCGAACCATGGTCGGGCCCCCGACGTCGATCATCTCGATCGACGGCTTGGCCCGGAACGGATAGAGGTTGCACACGACGAGGTCGATGGGCACGATCCCCTGCGCGTCGAGGTCGCGCTGATGCTCGGGCTTGGACCGGTCGGCCAGGATGCCGCCGTGGATAGCGGGGTGCAACGTCTTGACCCGGCCACCCAGCATCTCGGGCGCGCCGGTCACGGCTTCCACCTCGAGGTGGGGGATGCCCGCCTCGGCCAATGCGCGCGATGTCCCTCCGGACGAGATGAGCTCGAAGCCGGCGGCCACCAGGCCCGCGGCCAGCCCGTTCAGCCCGGTCTTGTCGTACACGGAAAGGAGCGCTCTCATCGTCCGGTGAACTCCCTGATGGTTTGCGGGTAGAGGCGTCGCTCCACGGCTTTGATGCGCTCGTGGAGCGTGTCTTCGGTGTCGTCGGCGAAAACCTCAACCGGCGCCTGCGCGAGGATCGGTCCCTCGTCGGTTTCCAGAGTGGCGACGTGCACCGTGCACCCCGTGATCTTGACCCCGGCGGCGAGGGCGTCGCGCACCGCGTGCCAGCCCTTGAAGGCTGGGAGCAGGGCGGGATGGGTGTTGAGGATCCGTGACGGATACGCGTCGTGCACGGCTTGGGCCAGGATCGTGCCGAAGCCGGCCATCACCACCACGTCGACCTCGTAACGCTTGAGGGCATCGACCACCTGGTGGGTGTAGGCGGTCCGGTCGAAGTCCTGCCCGAAGGTGGTCCGCGCCACCAGTTCACTCGGCACGCCGGCCGCCTCGGCCACATCCAGGGCCCGGCACGGCCGGTCGGCGAGCACCACCGCCACCGGTATGCCGTCGGCGAGGATCGCCTCCAGGAGGGTCCCGCTTCCTGACGCCAATACGCCGATACGCATCCGGGCTGCACGCTACCTTCCGTTGACGAGCGGTGGTGGGTGCCCAGGCGTGCGGCGGATCCTTCGTCGCTCCCCCGTGGTGATCTCCACGTACGCCAGTTGCGACCTGGGCAGCGTACTCGGGCGAGGCCTAACGTGAGCGCGTGACCGACGATTTCTCTGCTCTTGACGCCACCCAGCAGGCCGCCCTCGTTCGAAATGGGGAGGTGAAGGCTGTCGAGTTGGTGGAGGCCGCCATCGCGCGGGTCGAGAAGCTCGACCCGGAGCTCAATGCCGTCATCCACCGCCAGTACGACCACGCCCTCGATCGGGCGAGCGGCAACCTGCCCGACGGCCCGTTCACCGGGGTGCCTTTCCTCCTTAAGGACTTTGCCTGCCACGAGGCCGGCCAGCCGTTCCATGAGGGTCTGGCTTTGGCCAAGGAGCTCGGCTTCGTGGAGGACAGCGATACCGAGTTGGTCCGCCGTTTCCGGGCCGCTGGGTTCGTGACCATCGGCCGCACGAACACCCCGGAGCTGGCCATCCTGCCCACCACCGAGCCGGTCGCCTACGGGCCGACGCGCAACCCGTGGGACACGACCCGCTCGACCGGCGGCTCGAGCGGCGGCTCGGCCGCGGCCGTGGCCGCCCGCATGGTCGCGGTCGCCCATGCCAACGACGGTGGCGGCTCCATCCGCATCCCGGCCAGCGAGTGCGGTCTGGTCGGGCTCAAGCCGTCACGGGCTCGTACCACCCTCGGGCCGGAGTTCGGCGACGTCATGGGCGGCCTGGTCTGCGAGCACGTCGTCACCCGCTCCGTTCGGGACACCGCCGCCGTCCTGGACGCCGTGTCCGGAGGAATGGCCGGTGAACCGTACGCGGCCGCCGCTGCATCCGGCCGTTACGGCGACGATGTCGGCGCCGATCCCGGGAAGTTGCGGATCGGCCTGCGCACTACCGCCCCCGGCGGTATGGCCACCACCCAGCCGGAGTGCGTGGCCGCGGCAGAGTCGGCCGGCCGCCTGCTCGAGACACTGGGCCACACGGTCGAGGTGGCCGGCCCGGACGGTCTCGACGAGCCGGACTTCACCACCCACTTCATCACCCAGTGGTCGGCCGGTAACGCCTGGGCTCTGGACTGGTGGTCGCGCCGCCTCGGCGGACGGGTCATCGGCCAAGCCGACGTGGAGCCGCTGACGTGGGCACTGGTCGAGATGGGCCGTTCGTTCTCCGCGCCACAGTGGCTGGCCTCGCGGGAGTGGCTGCAGGCCAACACGCGCCGCATGGCCCGATGGTGGGATGAGGACGGCTTCGACCTCCTCCTCACGCCGACCCTCGCGGAGCCGCCGCCGCTCCTCGGCCAATTCGGCTCGACGCCGGACAACCCGCTCGCCGGACTGTTCCGGGCCGCGGCGCTGGTCCCGTTCACGCCGCCCTTCAACGTGACCGGTCAGCCGGCCATCTCGTTGCCGTTGCACTGGAGCGGCAACGGACTTCCCATCGGCGTCCAATTGGTCGCCGCCGACGGCCGCGAGGATGTGCTCATTCGGGTGGCCGCCCAACTCGAGCAAGCCGCGCCCTGGGCCGATCGCAAACCGCCGGTGAGCGCCTGACGCTCGTTACGCCGCCGTCGCCGACGTCGCCGGCGACGACCTGAACTGGTCGAGAATTGTTACGTCCCACGGTCGAATTTTCGATCAGTTCGCCGACGGAGCGCAGTTCGCCGACGTAGCGCGACGGAGCGCGGCCGCCGTCCCGCTCTACGCGCCGGCCTCGCGAAAGGTGAGGCGGGCGCCGCCGAGATCGCGGGTCAGGCCTCGGGCGGTGTCGCGCACGGCGACGCTGATCAACGGGTTCGGCTCGTTGTCGATCAGGCGCTCGACGGGACCGGTGATGCCGATGGCGCCGACGACGCCGCGGTGGTCGAAGACCGGCGCGGCGATGCCCGCCTCGCCGACGATGGCTTCCTGGTCATCGGTCGCGAAGCCGAACCGCTCGATGCGGGTGAACTCGGCCTCGAGCTCGGCTGCGGAGACGAGGGTCCGGCCGGTGAGCTTGAGGAGCGGCGCGGCGAGAAGCTGGCGCTGGTGACGCGCGTCAATGTTGGCCACGATGGCTTTGCCGAGCGCGCAGGCGTGCCACGGGATGGCGGCGCCGACCTCGAGGATCTGGACCGAGTTGTCCGGACGGAAGACGTGGTGGACGACGAGCACGTCGCTGCCGTTGAGGACGCCGACTCGGACAGCCTCCTGCGTACGTGATGCCAGGGAGTCGGCCCAGAGCAGCGAGCGACCTCGAAGCTCATTGTTCTCCAGGTAGGCGTTGCCGAGTTGGAGGGCGGCGACGCCAAGCCGGTATTTGCCGGTCTCAGGGTCCTGCTCGACGAGTTCGTGGGCCTCGAGGGTGCGCAGCAGGCCGTGCACGGTCCCCTTGGCCAGGCCGACCCGTTCGGACAACTCGGTGACACCCAGCCGGCCGCTCTCCGACGTGAGGGCTCTCAGAATCTGGGCGGCGCGCTCGACCGACTGGATCATCCCGAAACCTCAACGTTCAGTATTGTCGAACCCGATTCGGCATTGTAGAATGAGAGTCGAGCTATGGTCGGCATTGTACTGGTATCCCACAGCAGTCGGTTGGTGGACGGCTTGGCGGAGCTGCTCGCGCAGATCGCCTCGGCCGACGTGCCGATCGCACTGGCCGGAGGGACCGACGATGGCCGGCTCGGCACGAGCGGCGATCGGGTCGCCGCCGCCATTGAGGCCGCCGACCAGGGCGATGGGGTGGTCGTGATACCGGACCTGGGGAGCGCCGTCCTCACCGTGAAGGCGGTGCTCGAGGACGGTGGCGGCCGATCCGTCGTAATGGTGGATGCGCCGTTTGTGGAGGGCGCGGTGGCGGCGGCGGTGACCGCGGCTTCCGGAGCCAAGCTGGATGCAGTCGTTCGCGCTGCGGAGGGGGCTCGCCATGTCGCAAAGCTGTGAAATGACCGTACGGCTCCCCGCTGATCTGCACGCACGGCCAGCCGGCCAGATGGTGCAGGCGGTAGCTCCCTTCGACGCGTCGATCACGGTTGCCTTCGGCTCGCGAGAAGCCGACGCCCGCAGCGTGTTGGCGGTGATGGGCCTGGGGGCGACGGCCGACGGCGCCGTGACATTGCGGGCCACCGGCCCCGACGCGGAGCAAGCGGTGGCGGCGGTGGTGTCGCTGCTCGGCGGACTGGGTCAGGCGAAGACCGAGCTGCAGAGCGCGGTGCAGAGCACGGTGCAGACCCAGCCCTCACGGTAAGTCACTCGGGCAGCGTTCCTGCACGAGTGCCCACACCTCCTCGACTGTGTCAAGCGCCATCGCGTCGCGCGCCGCTCGAGCGCAGGCCGCGAACTCGAGTCGCCGCACCCGCGCCCGCACCTCGTCGATGCACGCCGGCGACACGCTGAGGTAGGTGACTCCCAGGCCGATCAACAGTGGGAGCACGAGAGGGTCAGCACCGGCCTCGCCACATACGCCGACCGGGCGGCCATGGGTACGTCCGGCCCGAACCACCCGGTTGATGAGGGTAAGCATCGATGGATGGGCGGCCAGCGCCGGGCGGCTGGCCGGATCCAGGCGCTTCACACCCAGTACGTGTTCGGTGAGGTCGTTGGTGCCGATGGCGAGGAAGTCCGCCTCGGCAGCGAGTCGGTCAGCGATGAGCGCGGCGGAGGGCACCTCGATCATGACCCCCAGCTCCGGCGCCGGCACGCCAACGGCCGCGGCGGAATCATTGAGGATATCCCGCGCCATGTGAAGCTCGCGCAACGAAGTCACCATCGGCACCAAGATGCGCAGCCGGCACTCCCGCCCGACCGCCAGCGCGGCGCGCAACTGGGCGCCGAGAGCATCCGGTGTGCGCAACAGTGGCGGCAACCCCCGCCCCGCAACACCCCGACCCGTTGCTTCCCTGGCCAGGAAGGCCGGAACCTTGTCACCACCGAAGTCGAGGACTCGGACCGTAACCCGGCTGCCCCCCAACAGCTTCAGCACGGGTTCGAGCGCGGCCCGGTGGGCCGCTTCGTCGGGCCAGTTCGGGGCGTCCAGAAACGGCAGCTCGGTACGGAGCAGCCCGACTCCCTCGACCCCGGCGTCGAGGCCGGCCACCACTTCGGGCGCGGTGGAGACGTTGCAGAACAGTCCCACCCGATGACCGTCGACCGTCTCACACGGCCGGTCGCGCTCCCCGGCGAGGGCGGCACGATGCCTGGCGCCGGCGGCCTGCGCCTCAACGGCATATGCGGTTTGTGAAACGTCGGGGTCGACGATGACCACGCCACGATCCGCGTCCACGATGACCACGGTGCCGTCGCCGACTCCAAGCAGCGCCGAGTCGGCGCCGATGACGAGAGGAAAGCCGAGAGATCGGGCGATTATGGCGGTGTGCGAGTTGGCTCCGCCCCGTATCGAGATGCCGGCGGCAATGGCGGTGGTGTCGAACGCGAGCATCTCGGCCGGCGCCAGATCGTCAGCGACAAGCACGACCGGCCCGTCGCCAGTCACTACCGGCATCGTCTCGCCGTTGAGCACCGCCGCCGCCCGCCGTCCGACTTGGCGTACGTCGGCGGCGCGCTCCGCCAGGTACGGCTCTTGCAGTGCTTCGATGGTCGCGGCGTGATGATCGGCCGCCGCCACCACCGCGT
>CAXMLU010000853.1:0-2664 GCA_964194255.1 uncultured bacterium | reverse complement strand
CGATATACGGAATGATCGGCTCGTCGGGGACCGAAAGGGTGCCGTCGGCGGCGGTGGTGATCTTCTGGGCCATGGCCGGATGTTAGTTGGGGAAAGGGTGGTTCAGGCCACCGACGGTTCGAGTCCGAGCTCGGCGTAGATCTCGCGAGTGGCCGTCGAACGATTCAGTGTGTAGAAGTGCAGACCGGGCGCGCCCGCGTCGAGAAGCGCGCGGCAGAGTTCCGACGCCACCTCCACGCCGATGCGGCGTACGGCCTCAGGATCGTCCTCGAAGCCCTCAAATCGAGCAATCACTTCTGCTGGCACGGGCGCCCCCGACATCTCTCCCATGCGGCGCACGTTGGCGAGGCTGGTGATCGGCATGACCCCGGGGACGACCGGCTTGGTCGATCCGAGGTGGCCCAACTCATCCATCATGATCAGGTAGTCGTCGAGCCGGAAGAAGAACTGCGTAATCCCGAAATCAGCGAGTTCGAGCTTGGTCGCCAAGTGGCGGCGGTCGCTCTCGCGGTCAGGTGAGCGCGGATGGAGCTCGGGGTGCGCGGCCACACCGACAGAGAAACCGCCAATGGCGCGGGCCAGCTCGACGAGTTCGATGGCATGTGCCAACTCGGTGTCCGAACCCTCTTCGTCGGTCGGCGGGTCGCCGCCGAGCGCCATGAGGTTCTCCACGCCGTCTCGTCGCAACTCGACCAGGATCTCGGCCAGCTCCAGCCGGCTGTGGGCCACACAGGTCAGATGGGCCATCGGCGTGAGCGTGGTGGTGCGCAGCATGCCAGTCACGAGATCGATGGTGCGCCGCCGCGAGCTCCGTCCGCCTCGGTAGGTCACGGACACGAACGAGGGAGCCAGCGGTTCGAGTTCCCGCAACGATCTCACCAGCGTGGCTTGTTCGGCGTCGCTCTTCGGCGGAAAGAACTCAAAGCTGAACGTCTGGCCGGCGTCCAGCAGGTCACGAATCTTGGCCATGTCCCCGGCAGGTTAGTGCTTCACACAACCTTTCCCCTCCGTTCGGCCGCCTCAACCGTGTTGCGCAGCAGCATGGCGACCGTCGTCGGACCGACACCGCCCAACCGGGGAGTGATCCAGCCGGCCACTTCCGCGCACGACTCGTCGACGTCGGACACGACGCGTTTGCCTTCCCACGTGAGGCCGCCACCGATCACGGCCGCGCCCGGCTTGATGTGGTCGGGTTGAATCATGTTGGGCACGCCCGCCGCACCCACCACGATGTCGGCCATCCGGGTCATGTCGGGCCAGTCCGGCACGCCGGTGTGCACCACCGTCACGGCCGCGTTGGCATCCGGTCGCTTCAGGCCGAGGAGGAGCGACAGCGGCCGGCCGAGGGTGGGGCCGCGGCCGACAATGACGACGTGACGACCGGACACCGGAACGCGGTAGTGCGCGAGCATGGCCTGGATGCCGGCCGGGGTGCACGGCCGCGGCCCCGGCGCGCCGAGGGCCAGCAGGCCGAGGTTGGTGGGGTGCAGGCCGTCGGCGTCCTTGGCCGGATCCATCCGGGTCATCGCCTCGTTGAAGTCGAATCCCTCGGGTACGGGGTTCTGCACGATGAAGGCGTCCACCGCGGGGTCTTCGTTGAATCGGCGGATGGCGTCGAGCAACGCGCCGTGGCGTTCGGCCGGGTCGATGCCGATGTGGAACGACACCATCCCGACGGCTTCGCACGTCTCGTGTTTCTTGCGTACGTAGCCCGCCGATGCCGGGTCGTCTCCGACCAGGATGGTGCCCAGGCCCACCGTGCGACCGTCGACGGCCAGCTTGGCCACCCGCTCCCGCACGTCAGCCAACACCGCGTCAGCCACCGGCGCCCCCGGCATAAGGGTTGCTGTCATATGAGCCTCCGATGGTGCGTAAGGCCGACGGGGTTGGGGTCCCCGTCGGCACCGCGATGAGCGCTTGCGCGAAGAGCCATGATCAGTGCTGGAATTGGCGTTCGCCGGTGAAGACCATGGCCAGTCCGTGCTCCTCGGCGGCGGCGATGACCTCGTCGTCGCGGAGCGAGCCGCCGGGCTGGATGGCGGCGGTCACGCCCGCCGCGGCCACGGCGTCGAGGCCGTCGCGAAACGGCCAGAACGCGTCGCTGGCGGCGGCTCCGCCCTTGGCCCGTCCGGCCGCCTTCTGGACGGCGAGCTCGCCCGGATGCACGCGGTTCTGCTGGCCCGCGCCGATGCCGACCGCCATGCCACCGGCCACCAGCACGATCGCATTGGACTTCGTGTACGCGGCCAGCTTCCAGGCCAGTTCGAGGTCGCGCCACTGTTCCTCGGTCGGCTGCGCCGACGTGACCACCCGCCAGTCGGCCCTGACCGTCTCAAACCGGTAGTTCTCCTGCACGAGGAACCCACCGCTGATCTGGCGCAGATGCAAACGGTCGCGCTCGGGCGACGGCGCGGCCAGTACGCGCATGTTCTTGCGCTTGGTGGCGAAGAGATCCAGCGCCCGCTCGCTGTATGACGGAGCGATGACCACATCCGCCTTGGGGTTGGCCGCCATCTCCGCGGCGAGCTCGTCGTCGACGGGCCGGTTGAGGGCGACAATCCCGCCGAAGGCCGACATCGGATCGCATTCGAAGGCCCGCTCGTAGGCCTCACCGATGCGGTTGGCCACCGCCGCGCCACACGGGTTGGCGTGCTTGATGATGGC
>CAXMLU010000852.1:0-2137 GCA_964194255.1 uncultured bacterium | reverse complement strand
CCGCCGAGCCGAAAGCGCCCGGCTTCGGGCCGCCGAGAAGCTGGCTGTCGTCCCCGACCCGGACGCAATGGACGCAACCACGGACGCAACCACGGAAGCGCCCGAGGGGGGACAGCCGTGAACGCCCGCATCGACGCACCACTGCCGCTGCGACGCGGGATTCAACCGCTGGCCGACCGGCCGCCGCTCCGGGTGGTCGAGCCGGGCGAGCTCAGCGCCCGAGCGCGGCAGCGACGAGCCCGCCTCCTGCTGCTCGTCGCCGTTTCGGTTCTGGCGACGGTCGTGTTCGGGCTGGTGGGCGTACACGTCAGCCTGGCTCAGAACCAGCTCCGACTCGATCGCCTCAATACGAGCGCCGCGGCCGAGGCGGCCAAATACGAGACCCTGCGTCTGCAGGTGGCACAACTCGAATCGCCGGACCACGTCACCGGCGAAGCCCGCAAGCTGGGCATGGTGTCCCCGCCCGGCATCACCTATCTCCTGCCTCCTCCGACGCCGGCGCCAACGGCGACCTCGGTGGCGTCCACGCCAAAGGCCGCACCGGCCGTCAGTGACTGGACCTCGCTCAAGCACCTGCTGACGGCCCATCCGTGACCACCCGACCCCGGCGTATCCCCCCGGCGCAGGGGCGCCGGGGCAGTACCGGTCGTCGTCCCGTCTCTGGGCGCCGGTGGTCAGAGCCCGTTCCGGCCATGCGCCGGCGGCTGGTGGGCCTCCTCGTGGCGGTCGCCCTGGCCTTCGTCGTTATCGCGGGCAAGCTGGCCGACATCCAAGGACTCTCGGCCGCTCACTATGCAGCGCTCGGTGTCTCCCAGCGGCTCCGCAGCGTGACGCTTCCGGCGTCACGGGGCACCATCTTCGACCGCAACGGGCGCGAGTTGGCTCTGTCGGTGCAGCAGCCCACCATCTGGGCTAACCCCCATCTGGTGACCGACCCTCGCCGCGAGGCGCAGGCGTTGTCCACCCTGCTCGGCCTCACGATCGATGACCTGGAGACTCGGTTGTCGCGCCCGGCCGGCTTCGTGTACCTGGCCCGCAAGGTCGACCCGGATCTGGCCGCCAAGGTCAAGGCGCTCAAGCTCGACGGCGTGTTCTTCCTCGACGAGCCCAAACGATTCCTGCCGTCCGGCAGCGTGGCCGCCCCGCTCCTCGGCCAGGTCGGCATCGACAATGGCGGCCTGTCGGGCCTCGAGCAGCAGTACGAGAAGAGCCTGGCGGGCCGGCCGGGCCGGTTGCTGGTGGAGGAAGACCCGCGAGGGGGAGAGATCCCGGGCGGCCTCCATCGCTATCAGGCGTCGCAGGCCGGCCAAGACCTGGTCCTCACCATCGACGAGTCGCTCCAGTACCAAGCGGAGCAAGCCCTGGCCGCCGAGATCCAGTCCAGCCAGGCCAAGGGGGGAATGGCGCTGGTGATGGACAGCAAGACCGGCGAGATCCTGGCGATGGCCAACCTGGTGGCATCGGCCAACGGCACCGATCCGCCGGTGGCCGCCCCCAATGCGTCGGCGCTCACCAATGTCTACGAGCCGGGCTCGGTGAACAAGCTGATCACGATCTCGGCGGCGTTGCAGGAGCGGGTGGTCAAGCCGGCCGACCACCTGACGGTGGGCAACACGATCACGGTGGCCGGCACGTCGTTCGGCGAGCACGTGAACCATCCCATCGGGCAGTGGTCGATCACCGACATCGTCGCCAACTCGTCCAACGTGGGCACGATCATGATCGGCGGCAAGCTGGGGAAGACCCGGCTGGACTCGTACATGCGCGCGTTCGGGTTCGGCAAGCGCACGGCGCTCAACTTTCCGGGTGAGTCCGCCGGCCTCCTCCTCGACCCCGACAAGTGGTACTCGACGTCGATCGCCACCGTTCCTATCGGCCAGGGCGTGGCCGTCACCGCCGCCCAGATGCTGAGCGCGTACAACGCGATCGCCAATGGCGGCGTGTACGTGGCCCCCAAACTGGTGAAGTCGACAGTCGACAGCCAGGGCCGCCAGCACCCCACTCCCACATCGCCAAGTCATCGGGTCGTCTCCGCGCAAACGGCGAAGGAGATGACGGTCATGCTCGACGAGGTGGTCCGCATCGGCACCGGCACCAAGGCGGGCATCAGCGGCTACACCGTGGCCGGCAAGACCGG
>CAXMLU010000851.1:0-1643 GCA_964194255.1 uncultured bacterium | reverse complement strand
GGACCACCAATCGGGGACCCCTCACATGGCCCGCACCGCACCCGCTCGCCTTAACCCGTCCGCCAACGTGATGACACTCAGCCCTTTCCCCCCCACATAGACCAGCGCGCCCGAAGCGGCGATCCCCAGCCCTGAGCGCCACACGAACACCTTGTTGCCCACCGTCCCTCCCCACATGCTGTTTGAGTTGCGGCTCAGACCGGCGACCGGGACGCCTCCATCCACGATCAGCGACAGGTTCTGGCGCACGGCCACGACATCGGGGCCCATGTGCACCTGGCGACCCCACGCGCCGATGGCGGGGCGGCCGTGGCCGTACAACACAAGAGACGCGGCCCCGACGACCAACGGCCGCGCCAGCCGGCCCTCGGCGAAATAGCCGCCCCGGGAGTCGGCGAGCCGGAACCCGGAGTTGAACGCGGCGACCAACTGGGTCCTCCGGTTGGATGGGATGGGGCTGGTATTGCGCCACCCTGACCCGCCCGGTTCGGCGGTCCCGGAGAACAGCTCGGTATGGAGCAGCCCGGTGTCCATCCAGGCCACCCCGGTGACCAGGCTGGTGTGGATGGGGTCGGGCCGAACCCAGGTCGTGTACACGGCGGGGATGCCGTGCACCAGCTGCCCGGCGGGCAACCAACGGCCCTCCCCGGGCAGGGCCGGACTGGCTACCCCGACGACCGGCGGAGGCGCCGCCAGCGCGCCGGGCACGGCGAGACGCATCGCCTCCGCCGACAGCGGGGCGCGCGCCGCGGGCAGCAGACCGGCGGCGGGTTGGCCCCCGACGGGCGGCGGATGGTGCCGGTACCACCAGTTCTCGGTCCAGCCCACCAGATCGCCGCCACCAATCGACCGCACCCACTCGACTGTCCGCAGGCCCGCGCTCCCGCAACCCGGAGCAGTCATGGCCCGGCTGTATGACCAGTCGAGCGGAAGGCTCAGGGCCAGCACCAGCACCGCCGCCCGGCGAAGCCAGCACACGCGGAGCCAACGTCGACGCGGCGTGCTCGACCTCACTGCGCCCTTCGGATATGCACGACACACGGGCGGGCGCCGGGAATCGTTGAAGATACCGATAGCGGCAGGAGGTCCACCTTCCTTTACTCGACCCCGGTGCAACGTTACGGCGGCGTGGACGCCAAGTCCGGTCGCGCGGGAAAGGTCGGCGCACGATCGCACAGGCAGACCATGGCCGACTAAGAGGGAAACTGAGAGCCGGTTCTCAGCAATCTGCCAGCATCGATCCGTACCGTCTCCGCATGAGCGAGGCACTCTGGACCAGCCGTCACTTACAGACAAGTCGCCATCAGTGCGCGCCCGCTCAGCGCCACGACGCCAAATGTCCAGACCTTCGGTCCCGCCCGGACCTGACCCCGCCCTCGCTGACCCTCGACGTACGCACATCGGGTACGACGCCCGGCCAGCTCTTCATTTCGCCAAATGGAGCAGTCGGCCAAGCGGGGCCGATGGTGACCGATGGGGAGGGAAGCCCGATCTGATTTCGCACGGTCACGGGAAGCTCGCAGACGCGTTCCGGGTGCAGCAGTACCGAGGCGCGCCAGTACTCACGTGGTGGGAGGGTCAGCAGACCGGCGGGCACGGCAAGGGGAGGACGTGATCATGAATTCCTGTCTCTTATACACATC
>CAXMLU010000850.1:0-2028 GCA_964194255.1 uncultured bacterium | reverse complement strand
TCCTGAGCCAGGATCAAACTCTCCATTGAGATCATGACCCGGCGAACCGGGCTGCGATCGGGAGAGCCGGCCTCCGAGGTTCCTGACCTCGTCGACCGACTGGCACCAGAACAGACTGTGTTGTCCGTTCATACAGTGCATTGACAACTGCGACTCATCCCGGTTGAAGGGATGGGTCGCCCGCACTGGCTTTTGGCTTCCTCTGTTCCGTTTTCAAGGAGCATCCTCGGCGGAAAGCACGCGACATACACACGTCGGAGGTGCTGATCCGCTGGCCGAGTCCTCCGAAAACGGAGTTCTCGACACGTCTCGGACGGCACAGTCGCCACCCGAGCGGCCTCCCAGAGTATCCAACCTGGGGATCCGCTGTCAAACGGCTCCCGCGGCCGAAGACCGGAAGGAACGCTGACAATAGCAGGCCGGCGGGCCCCCTGCCGACGGCGGCAGGCCCGGCGGCAGGCCCGGCTTCAGCCCCGGCGCTCGGGCCCGACGCTGCCTCCCCGCACCCGGCCCGGGCCCGATCCTGCCCCCGTCGAGCTGAAATCGGCGGCGCGCCGTGAGACATTGAGATCGCCCGCCACATACCAACGCCAGAGATGCTCCGCCCCTGCGGTGAGACCGATGCGCGGTGACACGACCGGTGATTCCGGCGGAGCCGTCCCATCGGACGCGACGATCACCCCGCCGTCGCCGGTGACCAGGTCCACCCCGTTGTGCCCGCCGTCGATGCCCGCCGCCTGGGCCAGCTTGGCTGGGCCACTGCACAGGTCGCGGTCGCGCTGAACCGCCGGTGGCCGGCGGAGCCGTCCGCTGCGGGGCAACTGCGACGGCCCGAATCGAGCCACGCGCATCTCGTCGAGACCGGCCACCGGCGCAGCCGCCCGCAGGAGGACGGCCAGCCCCTCCCCCTCCTCGCCGCACACGGCGTTGGCACACCAGTGCATCCCGTAGGTGAAATAGACGTAGAGGTGGCCGGGCGGGCCGAACATCACCGCGTTGCGCCGATTCGGGCCACGGTAGGCGTGACTGCCCGGGTCGATGGATCCGCAGTAGGCCTCGACCTCGACGATACGGACCACGCGAGGCCCGCAGATGAGGAGCTTGTTGAGCAGCTCGGGAGCGACCTGACGGGGGTCGCGGTGATAAAAGGCGCGCTCCAGCGGCAGGGGCACAGGCGACGGGCTCATGACGCCGGGCCATCCATCCGGGATCGCACCTGCGGCGGCGGCGCCATCGTCTCCCTGGTCCCCGCCCGCACCCCGACGTAGGTCACCGTGGCCCGAAAGACCGGCCGCTCGTCCACGTGGCCGCGGAAGCCGACGTCGAAGCTGGTGGTCCCCCACCGTTCCACGGCCACGTCGATGGCGAGGGTCTCGTGCACCGTCGCCACCCCGTCCCATTCGATGGTGGCCTTCTTCAGCATGAAGTCCCAGCCGTGATCGGTCACGGTCAGGTTCAGCGTCTGCAGCCAGCTCTCGGTGGCGTCGTCGCAGTAGGCCAGGTAGTGCGCATTGAACACCACCCGCTGCATGTCGACCTCGCCGTAGCGGACCCGGATGCGATGGACGTAGGGCGCCAATGGTCAGCCCGTGTTCAGCCGACGGTCAGCGGGCGCAACCGCTCCAGCTGCTCGCGGAAATGCTTCAACTGCACGGCCACCGGAGCGGGACCGGCCCCACCGGGGCTGGTGCGCCGGGTGACGGCCATGCCCGGCTCGAGCAGCGCCACCGCTTCGACGCCGAGGGCGGGGTGAGCCTCCACCAGCTCGGCCATCGGCACCCGGCGTTCGAGTGAATCCCGGACCAAGCGGCTGACGATGGCATGGGCCAGACGGAAGGGTGTGCCTTGCTCCACCAGCCATTCGGCCAGATCCACCGCCGCGCCGGTCTGCGAGTCGGCGGCGGTGCGCATCCGGTCGAGATCGAAGGTGATGGTGGCCAGCAGTCCGCTGAGCGCGGGCAGCGCGAGGCGGATCTGGTCGATCGCATCGAACAGCGGCTCTTTGTCCTCCTGCAGGTCGCGGTTGTA
>CAXMLU010000849.1:0-1713 GCA_964194255.1 uncultured bacterium | reverse complement strand
GATCAGCGTCATCGCCAAGGGTGGTGCTCATCACCGGATCGCTTCTGGCCTGATATCGGTCTCCGACACGGGCGGGTTCTTCGCCACCGGGCCTGACGGATTGTCCCGGAATGACGCGGGCGGTCTGTATACGATCATCACCGGCTGCCCGCAGCAGGTGGCCCAGTTGCCGCCGGGCATCTTCCCTTCGTCCCTCGTGGAGAAGGCGAAAGACCAGGTGGGACAGGTCATCAAGTTGACCGGCGAAGGCGATTTTAAAACCGTCGCCGGAGTGGGGAAGGTTGACTGGAACTGGAGCCTTAAGCACACGAGCCTGGCGCCAGGTCAGTTCCCGGACTGCAATCCCTATGGCATCCTGGCCGGCGAGCATGACCAGTGGGTCGTTGATGCGGCCTCGAATACTCTCGACCATGTGACCTCCGACGGGGCCGTGGAGATTGTGGCCTTCTTCCCCAACCCGCCGGTTTCCGACGCAGTGCCAACGTGCCTTGCCTGGGGTCCGGACGGCGCCCTCTACGTCAGTCAGCTGACCGGTGGCGGCAATGCGCCCGGGGCTGCGAACGTGTATCGGGTTGACACCAGCAAGGAGCACCCCACGCCGACGGTATGGGCGAGCGGGTTGACCGCTGTCACCGGGTGTGGCTTTGCGGACGGGAAGTTCTACGCCACCGAGTTCTCAACCCTGGGACTTGATCACTCCGCTCCGGGTACGGGTGCTGTCGTGCAGGTGCCCGCCCACAGCACGACGCCGATCGTCGTGGCCAGCGGGTTGAGTTTCCCGAACGGCTTTGCCGCCACCGAGGACAGCATTTACGTGTCCAACTGGAGCATCGCCCCTGCCGTCATCCCTCCCGGCGCACCCCCCTTCAGCCCGGGCGAGGTCGTCCGGATCGGCATCGGGTAAAACGACAACTGACCGGCTGGTCCCCTTTCGGCGAGAAGGGGACCAGCTACGGCCGGGTTACGGCGGTGTCGCTGTACCCGCTCCGGCCGGCGGCGGCGGCTACGACACCGGGCTGGGTAATGCCGAGCCCGGAGGAGGCCAGGTAGCTGACGACGGCCTGCCAGTCCGAGTAGCAGTAGCGCTCGGAGTCGTTGGCCCAGTGCAGGTTCGGATCGGACGACGTGCAGTCCCACCGGTCTTTGTTGGTGGCGTACGTCGGGTTGGTGCCCGTCACCAGCACGTAGCTCTGTAGGGTGAAGACTTGGCCGGGCTGCAACGCCTGGAGTTGGGCAATGACGTTGGCCGGAGTCAGGTAGCGCTTGGGTGCGCCGGGCACGTTGGAACACGGAGTGCCGGACACGTTGCAAGATCCGCCATGTAGCCCGACCACCGACTGCTCGTAGGTCGGCGTGGCCAGCTGGGTCAACGTGGATAGCCCGCCGCCGTAGAATCGGGCGGTACCGAAACAGGGCTCCACGAAGTGGCTCTGGGCGTAGCTGTTGATGTTGGGCACATTGCCGGTGTTGTTGGGCCACAGGTACATGTCCGACGCGCCATGCAACCCGTGGGCGTCGATGACCTGAGCCGCCCCGCAGGTCTCGTCCCACATCTGCGACGGCGTCATCGCGCTCCATAACGACGCGTTGTTCGGGTAGGTGGAGCTGTGCGTGACGAAGGTCCAGCCCGCGGCCTGCAGGGCCTGAAGTTGCGCCCAGCTGGCCGCCTCGGATTGGCCGTTGTGGGGGCACCAGTTTGCGTTGTCCAGGGTC
>CAXMLU010000848.1:0-2631 GCA_964194255.1 uncultured bacterium | reverse complement strand
ATGTGTATAAGAGACAGGGGCATGGTTGCCTACCTCTTCGACGATGCCGGGTACACGTCAGCGAAGCCGCGGGCGGTGCCGACGCGCTGGTCGAACTTGAGGCCAATCCGCCGGACTGCCTCGTGCTCGACCTGATGATGCCCGGCGTCGACGGCTACGCCGATCTGCGCGCCATCCGGGCCAAACGGCTGGCGCCTGATGCGCGCATCCTCGTCTTGACGGCCAAGTCCGATCCAACCGGAATGTCCGGACTCTCGCGCCTGGCGCAGCATGCTGCCCGAGCCGCCGCCGACGTCCAGTACGGCGTCCGCAGCCATCACGAGGTCGTGGCAAAGGCGTCACTGGGATGACGCGTCACGTCCCACGGGTTCATCAGGTCGTACAAGGCGGCCGCGTCAGCGTCGGAAACACCTCGACCGCTTCCGCGAAGGGCCGACGGTGGCCGGGTGTCAGGACTTGAGCGCCTCGAGCAAGTTTTCCGGAGTGGCCTTGGGGGAAACCTTGTACCACGCCTCCGCAATCTTGCCCTTGCCATCGACGAGAAAAGCCGAACGTTCGATGCCCATGTACTTCCTTCCGTACATGGACTTCTCTGTCCACACGCCGTAGGCCTCGGCCACGCGGTGGTCCTCGTCGGACAGCAACGGAAACCCGAGCCCATACTTCTGATCGAACTTGGCCTGCTTGGCCGGCTTGTCGGGGCTGATGCCCACGACCGCGGTGTCGCCGATCTGCCCGAGGGCGTCCCGCAACCCGCAGGCCTGGGCCGTACAACCCGGCGTATCGGCCTTCGGGTAGAAGTAGACCAGCACGTGGCGGCCCTTGAAGTCGCTGAGCTTCACGACCGTCCCTGACTGGTCGGAGAGGGCGAAGGCCGGGGCGTTGGCACCGGATGAAAGCCTGTCCATCCCGCGGATCCTACGTGGACAGGTATTCAGATCGCCTTTGGGCGAGGTACCGTCGGGAAAGTGGCTATTGCGAACCTTCCTGCGGATTTGGCGATCGGCGCGTTCTCAGACCACGCGCCGTGGCTGGTCGAACCTGAATCCATGCCGTGGCGACGATCGGTCGACGCTCTGCGGGCCGCCACCAAAGCCGAGGTGCCGGTCCTCATCCGCCACCAGCGCCTACCTCCGGGGCACCGGGTGCTGCAGACCGCGTTCACCCTCGGCCCGGCCGTGGCCCGCTGGTACCTCGGCGAGCGTCGCACCGGCGATCAGCAACGGTCGCGCTCAGGGTTATCCCGTCGCCTGCGGGTCGCCTTCGAGCGCCTCGGGCCTACGTACATCAAGCTCGGCCAGATCGTGTCCTCCGGTGAAGGCATCTTCCCCGAGGAGTTGGTAGGCCAATTCCGGCTGTTGCGCGACCACGTCCCCGCCGAAACTTTCGCCTCCGTGCGGGAGATCGTCGAAGCCGATCTGGGCCGCCCGCTCGCCGCGGTCTTTTCCGAGTTCGACCGCACCCCCCTGGCCGCCGCGTCCATCGCCCAGGTCCACGCCGCCACCCTCGTGACCGGCGAGCGGGTGGTCGTCAAAGTGCAGCGCCCGGCGGTGGCCACCCTGGTGCGACGAGACCTGGCCGCGATGAGCTGGATCGCGCCATACCTGGTCGGCCGGATACCGGTGACGGCCCTCGCCAACCCTCCGGCGCTGGTCGAGCTGTTCGCCGAGACGATCGTGGAGGAACTCGACTTCCGGCTGGAAGCGGCCAACATGCTCGACATAGCCGAGGTGTTGGCCAAGACCGATCAGCGCTCAATGGTTGTCCCCCGGCCCCATCCGACCCTCGTCACCCGACGGGTCCTGGTGATGGAGCGACTGGACGGCTTCAGCTGGGAGGACGTCGACGGGATGAAGGCGGCCGGCATCGACACCTCGGCCGTGGTGCGGGCCGGAATGGTGGCATTCCTCGAAGGCGCCATGCTTTACGGCGTCTTCCACGGTGACCTCCACGGCGGCAACATGTTCGTCCAGCCGGACGGCCGGGTGGCGCTGCTCGACTACGGAATCACTGGCCGCCTCGATGAGCCGAGACGACTGGCATTTCTCCGCCTGCTCATGGGCGGCACGGTCAACGACCTTCGCCTCCAGTTGGCCGCCCTGCGCGATCTCGGCGCGCTGCCCGCCGACACCGATCTCGAGGCGGTCATCCGCGACCTCAACCTGGAGGGACCCGTCCAGGACCCGACGACCATGACGCCTGATGAATTGCTCGGCCAGATCCGTGACATCACCAAGGCATTGCTGTCCATCGGAGCGCGTATGCCGAAGGAACTGATGCTGTTCGTCAAAGACATGCTGTTCCTCGATGGGGCCATGGCCACCCTGGCCCCCGATGTGGATCTGTTCGGCGAGATCACGCACGTGGCCGAGTACTTCGCCAGAACCCATGGTGAGCGTATTGCGCGAGACGTCGGCATCGATCCCCGTCGCCAGCAGGTGGATCTCGAGGGCTTCAAAGCGTCGATGGGTCTCACGGATGATGTCGAGCACCTCACCTACCGCGACCTTCAGGCCCGCCGGGAGAAGATCCGCAAGCGCATGGAGGACCACCATCGGCGCAAGGACCGTTCTCGCCGGCCATAGCGTTGCGGCCGCGGCGGCCAGGCGTCGAAGTTGCGCGCGTCAGGAT
>CAXMLU010000847.1:0-4194 GCA_964194255.1 uncultured bacterium | reverse complement strand
GCGGCGCCCTCGCCGCCGATCAGAACAGGCAAAAAACGACCTTGCATCGACACATGGTGACTGTGCCTCAGCCTTATACGCCGACCCGCCGGCAATTCCTCGCCGGTGCCGGTCTAGCGACAACGGTGATGGCCACCGGATGTTCAGGTGGCAAAGGCCCTACCACGGCCACGACGGCCACGACGCTCGCCGCGAGCGCGGCCACGACACTGACCTCGTTGCCTTCTCCCCCGACGACGGTGGTTGTCCGCCGCGCCGGTGACCGGCCAGATCCGACCAAACCAGAAGGCACCGATCTGCTGCCTCAGATCGAGCACGTCGTCGTGATCATGATGGAGAACCACTCCTACGACAACTACTTCGGCATGCTCGGGCGAGGGGACGGCTTTACCCTGGGTGCTGATGGGCGGCCCACGAACAGCGACGTGGACGCATCCGGGAATCCGGTACGGGCCTTCCGGATGGCCAACACCTGTCAGCTGCCCAAGCAACCCAGCAACGCCTGGAATGCCACCCACACCTCGTGGGACAGCGGGGCGATGGACGGGTTCGTCCGCAGCGACAGCGGTCCGGTGGCGATGGGCTATTGGACGCGCGCCGATCTTCCCTTCTACTACGCGTTGGCTACCGCGTTCCCGGTGTGTGACCGGTGGTTCGCTTCCTGTATGGCGCAGACCTACCCGAACCGGCGCTTCCTGCTCGCCGCTACGGCCGGCGGCACAATCGATAACGACCTGAGGGCTCTGCAAAACCCGCCTCCGCCGACCGGAACGATCATGGACGCGCTCAACCGGCACGGCATTGCTTGGAAGAACTACTACAGCAGCCTCCCGACAGTCGGCCTCTACCTCGGTGTGCTGAGTGCGAACAAAGACAAGGTCGTGAAAACCGAACAGTTCTTCGCCGACGCGGCGTCCGGCACGCTCCCCGCCTTCGCGCTGGTCGACACGGACTTCAGCAAGAACTCTGAGGAGAACCCGAAGGACATCACGCTCGGCGAGGTGTTCTCCGCCAACGTCATCAACGCCGTCCTGGCCAGCCCGGCGTGGCCCAAGACCGTCCTGATCTGGCTGTACGATGAGCACGGCGGCTACTACGACCATGTGGGACCTCCTGCCGCTGTGCCACCCGACGACATCAAGCCGGCCCTGCACGTAGGGGACATGCCCGGAGACTACGGGCGCTACGGATTCCGGGTGCCGGCGGTGGTCGTGTCACCTTTCGCGAAGAAGGACTACATCTCCCATGTGGTCCACGACCACACCTCGATCCTGAAATTGATTGAGACGAAATACAACCTGCCGGCGCTAACGAATCGTGACGCCAACGCCGACAACCTGCTCGACTGCCTCGACCTGACCGCACCACCTGCCTTCCTTTCGCCGCCGCACCTGCCGGCGCCGAGGAACGGTTCGTCGACGCCCCTGTGCACGTCGCCGGGACCAATTCCGAACCCTTCGGCGTAGCCGGAAACGCCTCTGATTGCTGGCGTAAAAGGCGTATCTGAGCGGGCGCCCGCCGATCGGAACCTGCGCAACCGCACCCCTCCGCGTACGTGGGTTCGCCCGCGGCCGGAAACTGCGGCTCAAGGAGCCGGACCGCCATTCCGACACCCACACAGGAGCCCGACACCCCGACTCCCTCCCACTCACATGAGTGCTCGCATGACGAGCACCACGAGCACGAAGGGGACGCAGTGAAACGCAATCTGAATATTCGAGCGGCCATGGCCGCGTGTGCCGGAGCAGGGCTCATCATGGCCACCGGCGGAGCCGTGCAAGCCGTGGTCAGACCCAGCCGAGTGCCACCGCCTCCGCCTCCCGGTAGTTCCAACCCGCTGGTCCCGACCGGCCGCATGATTCAGCGTTTTTCGGCCGCCAACATGACCTCCTGGTCTGGAACGCAAGCGGCCGCCGTGACCGTGGCCAAGACCTACGATGTCATTTCGGTTCAGCCGAACCAGTTTGCGAGCTACCTGCCGGCGATGCGGTCCGCCAATCCCAAGCTGGTCGTGCTCGTGTACATCAACGGCACGTTCGTGCGCCCCGGCAATAGCTCCAGCTATCCGTCCTCGTGGTTCCTTCATGATGCGTCTGGACAGATCGTCACCTCGATGGGCTGGGGGAACCAGGTCATGGATCCGACCAACGCCGGATGGGTAGCCAATCGGGCCCAGACGTGCGCCTCGCTTATCACCGGTGGATTCGACGGGTGCATGATCGACATGCTGGGCGATGCGCCAACGCAGCCTGGCTATCTCTCAGCCCTGGTGATCAACCCCGCGACGAACAAGCCGTACACCTCCGCCGACTGGCTGATCGCCACCACCAAGCTCGGAACGGCCGTCGCCCAGGCCGTGGCCCCGAAGGTCGTCGTCGGCAATGGTCTCGGCAGCGGCCCCCGTTACTTCAACTCGATCGGCCCGAGCTCGCAACTGCTCGCCGGCATGCAGGGCGGTGTAGGCGAGGGTTGGCTCAAGAATCCGGGAGCCAGCGCGACTGCCTTTCCGACCGAGGCGAACTTCAAGCAGAACGTCGACGCCCTCGTTGATGCCGGCAACCGCGGCCGGTCCGTGATGGCCATCACCAAGACGTGGGGTGGCGGCACCCAGGCCCAGATCGACGCATTTCACCGTTACGCCTTGGCCAGCTTCCTACTCGGCACGAACGGCTCGTCGTACTTCTCCTTCAGTTCCGCCAACAACCAGGCCGGCATCGTCAACGACTCGCCGTGGGAACACGTCAACGTCGGACTGCCGGCCGGTTCGTACAGCAAGGTAGGGAACGTC
The DNA here is from genome assembly GCA_964194255.1 of uncultured bacterium. GTDB lineage: Bacteria > Actinomycetota > Acidimicrobiia > Acidimicrobiales > CAXMLU01 > CAXMLU01. Next base: position 1,406 of record CAXMLU010000847.1, on the reverse strand, counting down.
TACGAGCGTTCCTTCACCATGGGCATGGCCCTCGTCAACCCGACCAAGGTCAGCAGCACGGTCGGTCTGCCCCATAGCTACTGCAACCTGGCCGGCGCCAAGGTCAACTCCGTCGTCCTCGCTAGCAACGAAGCTGAGGTCCTCTACTCCTGCTGAGTCTGACCTCAACAACGTCGTTGTTCGGGAGCCGGCCGCCTCGTGTGGCCGGCTTCCGGCGTGCCAGGGCCCGGGCGCTAGCCTCCTAGGATCAGGTTGGTGTCGGCGTAGAGGAGACAGGTGAGCTCGGCCGAAGAACACGCCTTCGAGCGGCGATGGTGGATTCTGGGCGTCCTGTGCTTCAGCCTGCTTGTGATCGTGCTCGACAACTCGATCCTGAACGTTGCCATCCCGACCATCGTCCGGACGCTCCATGCGTCGAACAGCCAGCTGCAGTGGATCGTCGACGCCTACACGCTCGTATTTGCCGGGCTGCTCCTGACCGCCGGCAGCCTCGGCGACCGGTTCGGCCGGCGGGGCGCGCTTCAAGTCGGTTTCCTGATCTTCGGCGCAGGATCGCTGCTGTCGGCTCTGGCAACCAATGCCAGCACGCTGATCCTGACCCGGGCGGTGATGGGCATAGGCGGCGCCCTGATCATGCCTGCCACTCTGTCGATCATCACCAACGTGTTCCCGCCTCGTGAGCGGCCCCGCGCCATAGCCGCATGGGCGGGGGTAGCCGGCCTCGGTGTCGCCCTGGGGCCGGTCACCGGCGGCTTCCTGGTCGAGCACTTCTACTGGGGCTCAGTCTTCCTCGTGAACCTTCCGATCGTCATCTTCGGTCTGATCGCCGGCTACTTCCTGATCCCCAGCTCCAAGGACCCGCATCCGCTGGCGTTGGACCCGCTCGGCGCCCTTCTCTCCATCGTCAGCCTGGTGGCGCTGCTCTACGCCATTATCGAAGGGCCCGATAAGGGCTGGAGCGCCCCTGTGATCGTGGCTGGATTCGTGGCCGGGGTGATCCTCATGGTGGCATTCGCGTGGTGGGAACTCCACATCGAGCACCCCATGCTCGACGTGAACTTCTTCAAGAACCCGAGGTTCACGGCGGCCAGCAGCGCCATCACCATGACCTTCTTCGCCATGTTCGGATCCATCTTCCTGCTCACCCAGTATCTGCAATTCGTGCTGGGTTACTCCCCTCTTTCGGCGGGCACGCGGCTGCTCCCCATGGCGCTCACCATGATGATCATCGCTCCGCTCAGCCCCAAGGTGGTCGATCGGGTCGGTTCGAAAGTGACCGTCGCGTCGGGGTTGACCCTGCTTACCCTCGGATTGCTGTCGATGACGCAACTCCAGGTCCATACGCATTACGTGAACATCTTGTGGCGACTGATCCTCCTGGCCGCAGGGATGGGACTGACCATGGC
>CAXMLU010000846.1:0-11680 GCA_964194255.1 uncultured bacterium | reverse complement strand
TTGCGGAACCGAACCGGCGGCGCATTCTTGACCTGCTCCGGGTCGAAGAGCGCGCCGTGGGCGACCTGGTTGGCGAACTCGAGGTCAGCCAGCCGGCGGTCTCCAAGCATCTCCGCGTGCTCCGGGAGGCGGGCCTGGTCGAGGTCCGATCCGACGCGCAACGCCGCCTGTACCGCGTGCGGTCCGAGCCGTTGCGCGCCATCGACGAGTGGCTCGCGCCGTACCGCCAGTTATGGGCAGCCCGACTCGACGACCTCGAACGCCACATCGACCACATGCCGGAGGCGGACGCATGAGCAAGGAGGATCCTCACATGGATGGACGGCTTGAACAGCGAGACGGCCGGTGGCGGTTGCGGTTCACTCGCCGGCTGGCTCACCCGCCCGAGAAGGTGTGGCGGGCCCTCACCGAGCCCGAGCACGTGTCTGCCTGGTTCCCGTTCGACATCGAGGGAGAACGGGCCGCAGGGGCCGCCCTCCGCTTCGTCTCGCGCCACGGCGAGAGCCCGCCTTTCGAGGGCGAGATGCTCACGTACGATCCACCCTCGACTCTGGAGTTCCAATGGGGCTGCGAGACGCTGCGGTTCGAGGTGCAACCTGACGGCGATGGCAGCCTCCTCTACTTCGTAACCACAATTGACGAGCTCGGCAAGGCGGCGCGCGATGCGGCCGGATGGCACGTTTGCCTGGACGCCCTCGCCTATGACCTGAATGGCGAAGAGCCGCCCTGGACGTCTCGTGAACATTGGGACGAGGTCCATCCTGGGTACGTGAACGGCTCGGAGCGGATGCCTCACCATCGGCCCGCCCATATCGCCCCGCCATTCGACCTGACGGTCTACAGACCGAGCCCGTCCACCTGGTGAAGAACGTCGACGTGGTCGTTGTGTGAGTGGGTGAAGCCCCGCGCTCGTTCTATCTCCACGGTGGTGCTACTTCGGAAGGCAACGATATAGGCGCGCCGCCACGATCCGGTGGTGTTGTTGCCCCCGCTGCCATGCAGGACGCCCTCGTTGTGAACGGTGATGTCGCCTCGCCTGATCTCGGCCGGCCGGAGCACGTCGTCGTCCCGCAGATCAGTGACGAGCGTGTGACTGGCCGAGCGCTCACCGTGCAATGGACGATGTGGCCGGATCGGTTCCAGGTGACTTCCCGGGAGAAACTGCATGCAACCATTGGCGAGGGTCGAGTCGTCAACGGCGAGCCAACAGGTCGCGGTCCGGCGGTCATCGGTGCCGATCCAGTACGCCTGGTCCTGATGCCAGCCGAAGACCGCGTCTTCGCGTCCGGGATGCTTCGCCAGCAGCTGATCGAAATCGATGACCATCCCCTCGCCGCACAGCTGGCGGGCGATCGATGCCGCCCGGCGCTCGAACACGTTGCCTTGCCATGCCGGGTAGTACTTGCGGGGCAGCATCACGTTAACGACGGCGTAGCCGTTGGGGTCGCCGGCGAAGGAACCCGTCGTCATGTCGTTGAAGTCCTTGTCTTCGACCGGAATCTCCTGTCGAAGGAAGGTGTCGTACACGCCGGTGATGTCGTCCATCTCGTCCTCGGACAGCACGTGTTTCAAATAAACGTAGCCATCTCTCGCAAAAGCCGCGATCTCCTCCGGGCTGACGAGATAGTCGTCGCTCCCCCGACGTTCGTTGGCCATACGCAGAGTGATGGCCTTTCTGAAGCGAGATGTCAAGTGCCCGTCCGGAAGTCAGATGCGGAAGGTGACGGGCGTACCGTTGTCCACGGGATCGATCGGCTCCTCAGCAACGGCATCACTGCCGGCCTGCTCCTGCCGCTCCGCTTGACGTAACAGTCTCCAAACGGCAGTTCCCAGCACGTCGAGCTCCGTTGAGGTGAACCGTTCACCGCCGAACCGACGGACGTTCGCGGTCTGCCGCGCCAGCATCTCGGCGTCTTGGCGGAGTATCTGACGGCCTCGCCCCAACACGATGGCCTGCACGATGGGAGCGGGGAGGCGGGTCGAGAACTGCAGGACGAACCAGGCGCGCGTGCGAAACGGCGACATCGGCAGGTGCACGATGGTGTTGACGATACGGAGCCAGCCTTCCACCCGGTACTCGATCTGGGCGATGCATGGCAGGAAGAACCGGTCCCAGTGCTCGAACGTGAACCGGCTGCCCCGCAGGCGGACCGGCCCGACGCCGACCGGCTCGCCTTGGTATTGGACCTCCACCCCATCGGGCAGATCCCTCCGGACGGCAACAATCTCATGCGGGTCGCCACCCCGGAAGATGCCCCCGTGCAAGAACGCCGTATGGGGGACATCCAAGGAGTTCTCGACGGCCGCGTGCATCGTGCACTCCAGGTCGGCGGGGAACACGACCATCCCGCTACCTCGGCCCGAGAGCTCCGGCAAGCGGAAGGGGTCTCGGCTCGGTTGGGCCCCAGCCTCGGCCCACACCCATACGAAGCCGTCCTGCTCGCGGGCCGCGTGCGCGACGACGGCCCGGGTCGGCCAATCGTCAGAAGGGAGATCGAGGCCGGGCACGGCGACGCAGCGGCCGTCGCCGTCAAACTGCCATCCGTGGTACCCGCACTCGAGAGTCCCCTCCGAGCGGACCCGTCCCAGCGACAGCGGGACATTGCGATGGGGACACCGATCGACAAGCGCCCGGGGACGACCCGCCGCGTCCCGGTAGACGACGATAGGGTCGTCCATGAGTTCGACGCTGATCGGGCGCTGGCCGAGCTCCGTCGACCGACAGGCCGGATACCACCACGACCGGGGCAACGCGACCGAGCAATTGCGTTCACGCGTCACGTTTAGTCACCTTACCGGGCGACGCGGACTGCAACACCCTGAGGAAGTTCTCCCCCGCGACGCCGCTTACCTCCTCTGACGAGAACCCGGCCCGGCGCAACTCCGCCGTGATCCGGCTGAAGTCACGCTCGCCCCGATAGCCGTCCATCACGCCGGGAACGCCGTTCATATCCGTACCGATGCAGAGGTGCTCGGCTCCGACCAAGTCGGCGAGGTGGCGGGCGTGGCGGACCAGGTCGCCGGCGTCGTGCACCCCGCGGCCCCGATGGAAGTAGGGCCACAGACCGATGACGCCGCCCGTGCCGGCGATCGCAAGAACCTCGTCATCGGCCAGATAACGGGCGAAGTCGTGGCAGGCGCGGGCGCCGCTGTGCGAGGCGACGACCGGTCCAGTGGACATGCCGACGATGGCGATCGTCGTCGGGTGATCGGCGTGGGAGACGTCGATCATGATGCCGAGTGTCGCGAGCCGGTCGACGACGGCTCGGCCGAATCGGCTCAGGCCTGATCCTCGGCGCCGGACCGGCAAGGGTCCGACGTACTGCTGCCAGGGCAGGGCCGTCGATCCGATCTGGTTGTCACGGAGGTGCACGGGTATGGCGAGCCGCACGCCGAGGTCGTGCAGTTCGTCCAATCGATCGAGCCGTCCCTCGATGGCGTCGAGGCCCTCGACTCCAAGGATGAGTCCCGGGCGGCCGGCCGTGCGCAGTGCGCGCGCCGACGCGGCGTCGAGGACGATGTCGCCACCGGCCAACCGGATCTCGTTGATGAGCTGGCGCAGCTGCGCCTGCACTGCGTCCCAGGGCGATCCCCCGTACCACCGGGTCACGACCGGGTCCCCGACGGCGGTCCCCACCACGACGTGCACGCCGGCCCGGTTCAGGATGTCGAAGCCTTCGGCCGGCGGCATCGTCCGGCGAAGGATGAAGCGGTAGACGAAGCGGAACGGCTGTGGCACGAAGTGAGGACCGTGCACGTGGGTATCGACCACAACCGCGTCGACCGTCATGCTCGTCGTCGGCGGGACAGGGCCGTCACGGCCAGCGCGAGGGCAAAGGTAACGGTGAAGCAGGGCAGCGACGCGCCCCATCCGAAATGGCGACCTGCCCCAGGCAGGACGTCAGAGACCCATCGCGACCACCAGGCCGGCATGGTGCCGGGCGCGACGATCCAGTGATACACACCGAAGCCAACCAGCCAGGCGGCCACCATGCCCGGTCGTAGCGCGGGATCCTGATCAGGGGAACGTCGCCGCAGGCCGCCAGCCACCCAGTCAGCGAGGAGAACGGCGAAGAGCGGCACGAACACCGAGCCGAGAAGGAAGAGGAAGGCCTCGTAGCTGCCGAGCGTCACGAGCGCGGCGATCACGGCGCCCGCTCCGCCGACGGCGATCACGGCGACCCGATGGCGGAGGCGAGGAAACACGTTCTGAGCGCTCACGGCCGCCGAGTAGATGTCGGCGAAGGCCTCGTGGGTCTCCCCGCCAAGCAGCGAGACAAGCAGGGCCACGCCGGTGATGGCGCCGGCCGACAGGCCCAGGATCGACACGGCGATGCCCGCCGGAGAGGCGTCGGTCAGTCCGGCCGTGAGTACGAGGAGTGCGCCAAGGGCGTAGAACCAGAAATTCCCGAGGGCGTAGCCGCCAAGGGTGCCAACGAAGTTGTCGCCGCGTCCGCTCGCAAATCGGTTGTAGTCGGCGACCACCGGCAGCCAGGAGACAGGTTGGGCCACCACCAGGTCGACCCCCACCGCCAACGGTGCGCCCTGACGGTGCGCGGACAGGAGATGGCCGAGCCCATGTCGGGTGAGCAGATAGACGGTGAGGAACCCACAGGTGACGAGCACGATCCACACGCCCGCCTTCTCCAGCCAGATCTTCACGAATCGGATCGGTCCGAGGACGGCCAGGGCGGTACAACTCAACGCCGCCACCGCCAGCCACAGGTCAAAGCCGCTGAAGCCGAACACCTGGTTGGACACGCGGCTGGCGAACTGACCCATCGCCCAGAATTCGAACGAGGTCCAGCCCACCAGTTGCATCACGTTGATGAACGAGGCGCCATAGCTTCCCCGCCGGCCGAGCACGGGGCGCAGCAACACCATGGTCGGCACGCCGCGGTCGTGGCCGGCCAAGCCGACGAGGGCCAACAGTAGCGACCCCGCCAGCGAGCCCACGACCATGGCGATCAACGCGGTCCGGAAGTCCATTCCCAGACCCGAGGCGGAAGCCGGAGCGACCATCAGCGCGCCGGCTGCGAGTACAAGCACGCCTACGGCCAGGTCTCCCCACAGCACGCCGATGTCGAACGCGCCCAAGCGGCGCAGCGCCGGGGGGACCGGCTCGATCCCGAGGGTCGTCTCGTTGGTCACGGGGTGCCTGCGCCCCAGCCGAAATGGTCGATCGGACCGTGTCCCGCACCGAGCCGCCAGTCGGCCGCTCCGGCAATGGCCGCCGTGATGTAGCGCTTCGCGGTCTGCACGGCGTCGAAGACCGCGTCTCCGTGCGCGAGGCGGGCGGCAATCGTCGCGGCGGTGCTGCAGCCGGTGCCGTGGACATTCACGCTGTCGATGCGGGCCGACCGCAGTTCAATGGTGGTGTCGCCGTCGAAGAGCACGTCCACCGCCTCCCCGGGCAAATGGCCGCCCTTGACCAACACGTAGTGCGTTCCTGTCGCTCCGAGCTCGCGAGCAGCCTCGACCATGTCCGGTAGATCGCGCAGTTCCCGATGCACCAAGAGGGAGGCCTCGCGCAGGTTCGGGGTGGCGACGATCGCATGCGGCAGCAGGAGCTCGAGATAGGCGGCCTCGGCGTCGACGTCGAGCAGACGGTCGCCGCTGGAGGCGACCATGACCGGGTCGACCACCAGGTTCGGAAGATCGCCGGCAATCGCTCGACGGGCAACCACCTCGACGATCTCGGCGGTCGCCAACATTCCGGTCTTCACCGCCGCCACCGGCAAATCACGGAGCACCGAGGTGATCTGGGCATCCACGAAGTTGGCCGGCACCAGGTGAATGCCGTCGACTCCCACCGTGTTCTGCGCGGTGACGGCCGTGATGGCGGACGTCCCGAACACCCTGTTGGCCGCGAAGGCTTTGAGATCAGCCTGGATGCCTGCACCACCGCCCGAGTCCGAGCCGGCGATGGTGAGCGCGACGGGGGGCGTCACCAGAGCCTGCCGAGCTCGACATCTGGATACCTCATGGCGTCTCCCTTCGCCGGTATTGCCCGGATCAGGTTCGAAGGGTCACCAGCCCACAGCCGGCCTCTCAGCCCGGTAGCGCCGGGCTCCCCTGCAATCCCCTCAGCAAAGCACGCTGGCCGGTCAGGCGCAACCGCCCTCCGTCCTTGCCGGCCGAGCGCCGAGGCTGATGTCCCTGGTACCAATTTGGCCATGAACGTCACCCCCGTCACCGGCTGGCTGCGGGACCTGCTGGCCGCGAGCCGACTTGCTGACGAACGCGGCCTCGGCCTCGACGATGCTGTCGCGGAACGGGCCGAGTTCAGCCGCCGCCAGTTCTTGCAAGGCGCAGCCGCGCTGAGCACGGGCCTCGTGGCATCCCGCCGGCTGAGCGGACCCAGCCGGTGGCAGGCGGCCGTTCGACGAACGAGCGCCCGGGTAGTCATTGTCGGCGCCGGGCTAGCCGGATTGCGATGCGCTCAGTTGCTGCACTCCCAGTACGGCATCGCGGCGACCGTCTACGAGGCGGCCGACCGCGTTGGCGGTCGGTGCTGGACGCTGCGGGACTTCTTCGTCGACGGCCAGGTGTCCGAGCACGGGGGCGGGTTCATCTCCTCCGAGCATGCGGAGATGCGGAGCCTGGCTGCGGCATTCGGTTTACGCCTGGAGGCGGTTTACGGAGGCAGCGAACCAGGGTTGCTCGACACCTACTGGCTGGGGCGGATTGTCAGCCAAGCGGAAGTCAATGATGCGTGGCTAGCCAGTTACCCCGCCATTCGGCGAGCGACACTCGAGGCGGGCGCGCTACAGAACTATCGCCGGCACACCCCAAGTGGCGTCCGCCTCGATCACACCAGCGTGCCCGAGTGGGTTCTGAGCCATGTGGCCGGCGGGACGGCGGGACCGCTCGGCCAACTGCTGCTGGAGGACGTCAGTTCCGAGTACGGGGGCGACCCCGGCGACCAATCGGTGCTCAACCTTCTCAGTCTCATCTCCGGTAACGGGAGCCGAAGCCTTCCTCTCAGCAACCTGGCCGGCACCGACGAGAAGTATCACGTCGCCGGCGGCAACGATCTGGTGGTCGATGGCCTGGCTTCCCGGCTACCAGGCGGTTCGATCCACACCGGTTGTGCGCTCGTGGCGTTGGCGGCCAATGCCGACGGGACGACCACCTGTGTGTTTCAGTCGGGCGCCTCGACCTTCGAAGTGGTAGCTGACTGCGCCGTGTTGGCCCTGCCGTTCAGCACGCTGCGGGCCGTGGATCTCCGCCGCGCCGGCCTCTCGGCCCTCAAGTTGCGGGCCATCCGGGAGATGGGCATGGGAACCAACGCCAAGCTCCACGTCCAACTGGCCAGTCGGCCATGGGCGCGGCACGGCTTGAGCGGCGTTTGCTACACCGGCCCGCGCGACTTCCAGCTGGTCTGGGACGAGACCGTCGCCCAGTCCGGAGCGAGCGGCATCCTGCTCCACTATCCGGGCGGAACGAAGGGGGCCTCGCTCGCGGGTGCCGCCCATGGCCCCGCCCCGGCCGGAGCAGTGGCGTCGTTGCTCAAGGCGGTGGAACCGGTGTTCCAGGAACGGTCGGGGCCTATCGAGGCATGGCGTATCGCGACGCGTGGGCGGTCGACCCGTGGCATCACGGCGCCTACTCATTCTGGCGAATCGGACAGCTCACGTCCTTCGGGGGCTACGAGGCGGTGCCGGAGGGGCACGTCCATTTTTGCGGCGAGCACACGTCGTTCAACTTTCAGGGCTACATGGAGGGAGCCGTTCGCAGCGGTCACCGCGCGGCCGACGAGGTGGCCCGATCCATCGGCTGGCGGCGACCGCAACCCGACGGTCAGGCTCGCTTGTCCGCGTGACGGAGGCGTGCCTTCGACCACTTGGCCTCACAGGCCCGGCAACGTCCCGTGATGCTGAAGTGGCGGAGAGCCACAGAAAAGTCCAACCGGTCTCTGATGCCGTCGGCGATCGACTTGGCCAGATCCGGAGGAACCTCCACCACGCGACCGCAGTCCTCGCACACGAGATGAGCGTGGCTGGCCTCGGAGAGGTGGTAAACCGCGGCGCCATGTCCGAGGTGGACGTGGACCACGACCCCGATCTCCTCGAGGCTCTCGAGGATCCGGTACACGGTGCTCGGGGCTACGTCGGGACACGTCGCCTGGACGAGTGAGATCAGATTCTCAGCCGTGCGATGGTCCGATGGCTCAACCAGGGCGGCGACCACGGCCCGGCGAGCCGAGGTAATTCGGCCCCCGCTCCCTCGCAACTGGTCCAAGATGCGGTCGACCGAAGGTTGGCCCACAGCGGCCACTCTACGCCGCGTGGCGTGTCATCCAGTGGTTGCGACGGCTCCGAATGTCGTTTAGAGTTTCGGTTGTTGCAACCAGCTCGCAGTTGCTTCCAGACCGAGTGAACGACCCGCGGTCATCGCCAAGGGCTCCCCAATGCACATTCCCGACGGGTATCTCAGCCCGGCGACGTGCTCGCGGATACAACGGGAATATCCGCACTCTTGCCGGCGCTCGCATTCGTCTCCTCGATATCGCCTGGGGTCTGACCTGCGGGGCGACGGCCATCGTGGTTTACGGAGATGACCGTGCCCTCGGACGATGACCTCCTGACGGTCGAGGGCGTCAGCCACAGCTATCTCGGTCGGTTTCCGGCTCTTCTTGACGACGTCTCGCGTTCGATCCGGTCAGGCGAGAAGTGGCCCTGCTGGGGGCCAACGGCTGCGGGAAGTCGACGCTGTTGAAGGTGCTCGATGGCTTGATCATCCCGGACTCGGGCAACTACCGAGCGTTTGGCTCGGATGTGACCGAGGACAACCTGGAGGACGAGCAATTCAACCAAGGCTTCCGGCCCCGGATGGGTGTCATATTCCAGAAACTCTGACGCCCAGGTCTTCTCGCCCAATGTCCGGGAGGAAATAGCCTTCAATCCGCTCAATATGGCGATGGGCAAGGATGAGGTAAGCAGCGGGTGAAAGACACGCTGGCGATGCTCGACATCTCCGATCTGGCCGAGCGGGCGTCCTATCAGCTCTCCGGCGGCGAGAAGAAGCGGGTCGCCATCGCCTCCGTACTGGTCATGAACCCGGAAGTCCTCCTCTTTGACGAGCCCACGGCCGCGCTCGATCCTCGGACGCGGCAGTGGCTGATGAAGCTCATTGTGGAGCTGAACCGCGCAGGCAAGACCATCGTGCTGGCCACTCACGACCTGGAGATTTTGGACATGTTGGCCGATCGGTGTGTCGTGTTCTCCGAGGGACATCGGATCGTGGGCGAAGGACCGCCGGAGCGGATCCTGGCGGCACGGGATCTCTTGCTCGGCGTGAACCTCGTGCACGAGCACAGCCACATTCACGGCCACCTTCAGCACGATCACGAACACGGCCTGGATCACCACGCCACGGTGCCCACCCCGTAACCGTGTTCCGCGCTGAGCTAGAGTCCGAAATCCTGGGCGAGCGGAGCGGCTATGGCCGCGGCAAAGCGGAAGGCTCCCGACGCGTAGACGGGGCAGGACCCGTTGCCCTTGACTTGTATCGGGCAGAAGTGGATCCCGTCCGGTGACCGGACCTGATTCACCTGCACTCCGTTCTGCCGAGGGCCGGTGCAGGGCTCGAATGGGAGGCAGGGGAGGTGCCGTGTGAAGTTGCCGTGATCGGTGACGGCGGCGCCCGCGTCGACGTACGTGGCGTTGGGATATTTGTTGCGCAACGCCTGGTAGATCGCCCGAACCTGAGCGCCAATGGCTGACTGCGCCGGATCCGCGGTTGGCGGAGCGCCAACCCAGTACACGGTTGGCCGGGTGAAGATGCTCATCACCTTGCCAGCGTCAGTCCGGTACTTGGCCACGAGCGCGGCGCCGGCCAAGATCTGGCCGGTCTTGTGGTCGCGCATGCAGGGCGTGAGGCTGTCCCCGGAGAACTCGACTATGACCGCTTGCGGATGAAAGCCCTTAGCCGTCGTCGCCATGTCGTGAAGCCAGTCGCAGATGGCGGTTCCAGGAAAGGCCTTGAACTCGAGGGCCGCTTTGTGGTGGGCCGAAACGGCCAGACGGAAGTAGGGCTCGGCCTGCGTAGCCAGCGAGTCTCCGTACAGCACGAGCCTCACCTGACCGGGCGCAACAGGTAGAGAACCGTCACCCTGAACCCGGCTGGCCACCTGTTGTACGACGAGGGCGACGACTCCTAATCCGACGATCGCCAGGATTAGCAATGGACCACGACGACTGGTCACCCTGCCTCCGCGCCCGAGAGCGACCACATGGCTGTGGAGCAGTGTAAGTCCCGCAGGAGTCGCACCGGCGGGATTGGTGCAGACTGGGCCGGTGAGTCGCGTCGTGATGGTGTCCGAGGCAGTGCGGCGTAAGGCCATCGCCGAGGGTCCGGTATGCCAGCGTTGGCTGGCCGATCTCGGTGAGCTGATCACTCGGCTTGAGCGAGACTGGGCCATGAAGGTGGGCGTCTCGTTGCACGGAGGCAGTGCCGCGTTCGTCGCTGAGGCCGTCACCGCGGACGGTACGCCTGCGGTCATCAAACTCGCCATGCCCGCGGAGCTGGAGGGTCGAGCGAGCCTCGATGCTGAGGTACGGACATTGTTGCTCGCCGACGGCCGGGGCTGCGTCCGGGTCCTCAACCACGACGTCGAGCGGGGCGCGGTCTTGTTGGAACGGCTCGGCCGTCGGCTCTTCCAGCTTGGGCTTCCAGTCTCGAAGCAGATGCGGATCATTTGCGCGGTTCTGAAGGAGGTCTGGTCGGTTCCCCTTGGCGACGCGTCGCTTCTGTCTCTCGATGAGAAAGGACGGTGGCTGGCCGAGTTCATCGCGACGACGTCGGAGGAGCTCGACCACCCTTGCTCACGGCGGGCCGTGGAACTGGCTATCTCCTACGCCAAACGTCGGTCAGCCGCATTCGACATTGAGCAGGCTGTACTCGTGCACGGCGACGGTCACGCCTCGAACACGCTCGAGGACCTTGCGGCCCGGAGGCCCGGCGCGTTCAAGCTCGTGGATCCCGACGGCCTCCTGGCCGAGCCGGAGTACGACCTCGCCATCATTATGCGGGAGTTCACGGACGAGTTGTTGGCCGGCGACGCGCTGAAGCTCGGACGGCGGCGAGCCCGCTTCCTCGCCGGCCACATGGGGCTCGACGAAATCAAGATCTGGGAATGGGGCTACGTCGAACGCGTCTCCACCGGTCTGTACTGCATGAAGCTGGGCGATGCCGCCGCCGGCAGGGCGTTCCTGCGGGTCGCCGAGCGCTGGACTGGCGCTCCGGCTGGTGAAGGCACCATGCCCTGAGGTCGGGAGGCGGACCGCTCAGGTAGACCCGCTCCGGTGCCGAATTAGAATACATGCCGGCTCTCACACTTGATCGGTGTCTGCGCGGGCTGGTTGAGCGTGACGGCTCGGACCTGCACCTCAAAGCGGGATCAAAACCACGGGTTCGGGTCAACGGCGCCTTGACACCTATGGCGGAGGAGTCCGCTCTCACCCCCGAGGACACCGCCGCAATTGCCCACGCCATCATGCGGGAGGACATCCGCGAGCAGCTTGAGCGGCGGAACGAAGTCGACTTTGCCTACTCGGTATCTGGCCTCGGACGGTTCAGAGTGAACGTCTTCCGCCAACGGGGGACGCTGGCCATGGTCCTCCGACGGGTTCGAACCTCGGCCGCTGGCTTCGACGATCTGGGCCTGCCCGATGTC
>CAXMLU010000845.1:0-5112 GCA_964194255.1 uncultured bacterium | reverse complement strand
CCTGGGATTCGAACCCAGAACCTGCGGATTAAGAGTCCGTTGCTCTGCCATTGAGCTAGAGGCGCGTGGCCAGCATCGTATCCGGTGCCGAAGCCGGCGCCGGATGCTGCCGAAAGGGTGACCGAGGGGACTCGAACCCCCGACCTCCAGGGCCACAACCTGGCGCTCTAACCAACTGAGCTACGGCCACCACGGGTCCATCAGCATGGCACAACGGCTGCTCCGCCTTAAGCCGAATGGCTACAGCGCTGGTTCGGCCGGTACGTCATCGACGAGGCTATGGCCGTGAACCGTCGCCCGCCGGGTCCGCAGGTAGGAGATCAGCACGGCCAGGCCGACGGCGGAGCTGAGCGACCCGGCCAGGAATGCGCCCTGGTAGCCGGCCGCGGCCGCCACCGCCCCGAGGGATACCGCTCCGACGGCCTGGCCGAGATCGAAAAAGGCGGTGAAGGTCCCTACCACCGATCCTCGCTCGCTTTCCGGCGCAGCGTCGACGGCCAGCGACAATAAGGAAGGAAAGTTGAGGGCGACCCCGGTCGCGAACATGCCGGTGGCCACGTACAGACCAAGGCTTGAATTCCAGGTGCCCATGACCGCCAAAGCGGCGACCAGCCAGCAGTTAGCGACGAGGGCACACTTCCCGGGACCGATGCGATCGGGCAAGCGGGCGCCCACCACCCGCAGCAACACGGTCACGGCGGCGTAGAGCAGGAACACGGTGCCTGCTCCGGATAGCCCCAGCTGAGAGGCATACAGCGGTACGAACGCAGCGAACCCGGCGTAGCCAAGCATCCCGAAGCCGAGCACGGCGCCCGGTCGCAGACCGGCCGGGTGTACCAGCCGCCGTGGCGTGGCCGGCGTCTCGGCGACCACCCGAGCCGGCTCCCGGAAGAGCACACCGACGGCGGTGGCCGCCAGCGCGAAGAACACCGTGAGGGCCCACACCCTCCCAAAGTGCGTGTGATGCAGGACCGTCTCGCCGAGGGCGGGGCCTATGGCCAAGCCGAGATACAGCGCCACCGAGAAGTAGCTGACCGCCTCGGCTCGACGTTCGGGTGGGGCCAAGTCGGTGACCGCGCTGGCTGCGCCGACGTAGAAACACGCCTCACCGGCCCCCTGCACGAATCGCAGCGCCATCAGCAGAGCCAGCGAGTGATGCGCAACGGGATAGAGGGCAACCGCCCCGGCGACCAAGACGGGCCCGGTCAAGATCAACCGGCGTCGGCCCGTCCGGTCGCCCAGCCCACCGATGAACGGCCGGACGAGCACCGAGGCCACGCTGAAGGCTCCCACCGCCGCGCCGATGGCGATGCTCCCTCCGCCGAGTGGGCCTTTGACGTAACGGGGGATTACGGGAATCATCAGCCCCACGGCCAAGAAGTAGGCGAGGGTGGCCACCGTGATCACGGCGAAGGATCCGGAGAAGACTTTTGCCGCGGCTAACCCTTTCCCCACCCGGCTACCCTGCCATCATGGAGTTCGGACTGCACCTCCCGAATGCCGGCCCGTTCGCTACCGGCCCCGACATCCTCCGCGTGGCGCGCACGGCTGAGGCACTCGGCTATCACTCCGTCTGGTTGTTCGATCATCTGTTCACGCCGACCAAGCTCGAATCGGCCTACCCGTACTCGCCCGATGGCTCATACGCCATGCGTCCCGAGTTCCCTTTCTACGATCCTGTCGCGGTGTTGGGTGCGGTCGCCGGCGCCACTTCCACGTTGCGGTTCGGCACCCGGGTTCTGATTCCCACCTACCGCCACCCCGTTGTGCTCGCCAAGGAGCTGGCCACGATCGACGCTATCGCCGGTGGGCGCATGATGCTCGGCGTCGGCGCCGGTTGGATGGCTGAAGAGTTCGACGCCATCAACGTGCCCATGGACGATCGTTTCGCCCGCATGGACGAACACATCGCGCTCATGCGTCAGGCATGGCAGCAGGGCGTCTCGGCGTTCAGTGGGCGCTTCTACTCGCACGTCGAGGCTGGCTTCGGCCCTCAGCCTCCGCAGCCCGGCAACACCATTCCGATCATCGTCGGCGGCCACGGTGACGCCGCGCTGCGCCGAGCCGCCAGCTACGGCGATGGTTGGGCAGTCTCGGCTTCAGGCCCGGCCTTGGCGGCCGACCCACAGGGAGCCGTGCCAGAACGCTTCGCCTTCCTGCGTCGCTGTTGCGATGAAGCCGGCCGGGACTTCGACGATCTCGTCCTCGTCGGTCAGTGCGGAATCACGGCCAACGTCGATGAGGTACAGGAACAAGCCCGAATGGGTGTCGACATCTGCGACGTGACGACGTTCGGTCCCACCGATCAGGTCCTCGAGCAGGCCGAGAGGTTCATGGCCGACGTGGCGGCCAAGGTCAGTACCTAACGCATTCGGGGGAAAGGGTACGTGACAGCGACATGGAGGCGCTGACCCTCGTCGACGCGTGGCCAGTGGGGACGGCCGCGGCCGGCCTCGTCACGGGTGTTGGTGGAGTGAAGACCCGGGGTCCTATCGGACAATCGTTCCGGTGGGCGTCGATCACCAAACTCGCCACCGCCCTCGCCGTCATGGTCGCCGTGGAGGAGGGAACGATCGGCCTGGACGCCCCGGCCGGACCACCGGGAGCAACGGTGCGCCATCTGCTCTCGCATGCCTCGGGACTACCGTTCGAGGGGTCGGTGCCGATCGCCCGACCAGAACAGCGTCGCATCTATTCCAACTCGGGCTTCGAGGTCTTGGCCGAGGTGCTGGAGGCTGAGTCCGGGTTGCCGTTCGACGTCTATTTGGCGGAAGCTGTTCTTCAACCTGTGGGTTTGCCGGGGACAAGATTGGAGGGAACGGCGGCGGCGGGATTGGTGGGCCCTCTCACTGATCTGCTGACGTTTTCTCAGGAGCTTCTGCGGCCGACGCTCGTCGCTCCATCGACGTTCGCTTCCATGACGACAGTGACGTTCCCGGGGCTGGCGGGAATTCTTCCCGGCGTCGGCCGATTTGACCGCAACGATTGGGGCCTTGGCTTCGAGTTGCGGGATGACAAGTCGCCCCATTGGACGGGCCGCCACAACTCAGCTGAGACCTACGGCCACTTCGGTGGTTCGGGTGCGTTTGTCTGGGTCGACCCCAAGGCCGAAGTGGCCTGCGCCTCGTTGTCGGACCGAGAGTTCGGGCCGTGGGCGCTCGAGGTCTGGCCCGCTTTGTCCGATGCCGTTCTTCGGGAGGCCGGCTTCTAACGATTCGCGGGTCTCGACTACACTCGCCCGGCACCCTGGCCCCATCGTCTAGGGGCCTAGGACACCACCCTCTCAAGGTGGCTGGCGCAGAGGGTACCCCGTCAAGCGGCGCTTGACCAGAACGACGGGCGTCGAATCTCGCAGCGTCCAGCAAGCGGTGAGGCACGGGAGAGGCACGACGGAGGTCATCCTTGTGCGACAGTCATATGCCATTGCATCTGATCCGAGCCGGCATGCCCATCGAGATGGTCCGGGTTCTCCTCAACCACTCCTCAATCGCAGTTACCCAGCGCTACGTCAAGATCGGCGTTGACTCCGTAGCCGAGTGGCGCAAGCGCACCAAGGCATTGGCCCTCGTCTCGGATCGAGCTGTCGATCTCCAGGGGTACAATCGGAATGCGGACCGATGACGGAACCTGGAGACTGCAAGCGCCGTACACTCAGCCCTTGGCCGAGAGGGTCATGAGGATTCACCGGTCAGGCGGTTAGCCGTGAGTTTCTGCACATCTTGTGGAGCGTCACTTGGCTCGGGCTGGCTCTTCTGCCGAGAGTGTGGGACGTCGACGTCCGACACGAGCTTCGGAGTCGAGTCCAAGCCACATCAGGCCGTCCGAGACACTCACGTGGTTCCGGCTGCGGTCGAAGGATCCCAGGCCCAGCGTCGAAGGGTGTTCCCTCCGATTGCAGCAGGCCTACTGCTCATCGGTGTTGGGCTGAGCGTTGCCGCCCTCTATCCGAAGTACTACCGGGGCGGGACCTCGCTGGTCGCAAGCTCGACCAATCTATGGTTCAACGTGCCGACCTTCGTCGGTTGGGGTATTGGCTTCGTGCTTCTCCTGGGTCGGGGCAGGATTCGACAGGTTGGGGTCGGGGTTGCCGTAGGAGTGACGGCAGCCGCCCTCGGTTGGTACAGCCGAGACGTGGTGTCCGTAGTGAGGCATCTCAGCTCGCCAGCGACCGGGTTTTGGCTGGGAATGGCGGGGTATGCGTTCTGCCTCCTCGGATCCCTCACGGGAATATTGTCCTTGTCTGCCAACCGAAGATCCTCTGACAGGAGCTACGTCTGGTTCGGCACTATCGGTGCAACGCTCGGGATCGCTCTCGCCGTCGGTTATGCATTTCCCTGGTACTACTACGGCGTTACCGACCAAAAGGGAACTTATTCGTACTCCTCCGGCACCCAGTTTGCTCAGCCGGCCGCCCTTATTGCGGTTGGGTGCCTCGTCATGGCGTTGGCGGTCCTGTTGCCGATCGTCGCCGCCCTTGTTCGGCCCGCCTTGGGAGTCGGACTCGTCCTGGGAATGCTGTTTCCCTGGCTCTCCAACATCGTGTCCAGTCCGATCGGTCGCCACTCCAGCCTCTCGGACTTCGTCACGGGATTCAACTCGGCGATAGCGAAGCTCACTGCCACCCAGGCCGCCCAGTTCGGCCAGATCCGCTTCACGAGTTCAATGAGCAATGGTTATCGCTTGGCGGTCGTCGCCCTAGCAGGGCTAGCGGTGCTCGTTGTTGCACGTGGGCTCGTGGTTCTTCGCCCCCGAGACGAGGAGCACAGCGACCCAGATATCTGGTCTCGAGGCCGATCTTTGCCAGGCGACCACGCCTCACCTGCCAGCCATCTTGCGGATTCCGCAACAGCAGGCAGCGGCCTTATCGCATCAGGGGACGTGACAAACGATCCTGCTCAAGCAACGAGTCCACACCGGTGGCACCGACGATTGGGAGCGCTGGTGACGCTAACTGTGCTGGTTGCAGTGGGGCTATACGCAGGATCTCGCCTCTCGGCAGTTCCCGAGCGAAGCCAGTCGACGGTCTCCTCGACGAGACCGGCCAAGACAGACACGTCGACTCCCATTGCCACGGTCGATTCCAGGCGGGTGTTGACCGACATCCAGCTCCGG
>CAXMLU010000844.1:0-12374 GCA_964194255.1 uncultured bacterium | reverse complement strand
TCCCGGAGCTGGATGTCGGTCAACACCAGCCCTGCCGTTCGTGTCTACCGGCCAGCCTGACGTGCTGATCGAGGACGGGGTGCATCCCGACGTGCCGGGATGGGACCTCACTGCCCTGTGGACGCCGGGCCACTCGCCCGGCCATCTCTGCTTCTGGGAGGGCGGTAACCGGCTGATGTTGACGGGCGACCACGTGCTGCCCCGTATTACGCCCAACATCCCGTTCCATCCTCAGGCCGGGGCCGACCCACTCGGTGACTTTCTGCGGTCCCTGGAACGAGTCGGTACCTTCGACGCGGCTGAGGTCCTGCCTGCCCATGAGCAGCGCTTCGTCGGCCTGGACCGGCGGGTGACCGAACTGATCGCCCACCATGAGCACCGCTTCGCCGAGGTGCTGGCCGCCATCCGCGATGGCTTGACCACCGCGTGGCATATCGCATCGCGGATGGAGTGGTCGAGATCGTGGGATCGGATCGAGGGATTCATGCGGCGGGCGGCGGTGGGTGAGGCGATGGCCCATCTGCGCGCGCTCGAGCAACGGGGCCTCGTGCGCGAAGTCCTTGGCGAGCCGTCCAGATGGGAACTGGTCGGCGACTAGCGTGAACCGGCCGCCGGAGTCGTTCGCCGACGTCGAGCAGCGAATGGCGCGCGTCCTCGAAGGCATCGACGGTTGGCTGCAGCCGGCCGAGGCAGCGGTGCTCTATCGGGAGGCTCGCTCGGCGGCAGAGCGGTCCGACAGCGTCTGTCTGGTCGAGATCGGCGTCTGGCAGGGTCGTTCCACCCTGGCGATCAGCATTGGCCTGCGCGACGGTGGCGGCCGCGGCGCGCTCTATGCCATCGGCCCTCACGATGACTCCGACGTGGGCGAGCAGAGTTTCCAGGCCCTCCAGCGCAACGTCGAGCGGGCCGGGGTATCCGATCAGGTCCAGGTCGTGCGGGCCGTCGCGGCCGAGGCCGCAGGCGACTTCGACGCTGGCGTCGTCGACGGGCTCTATGTCGATGGCGATCACGAGTTCGAGGCCGTCCGAGCCGACCTCGCCGCGTGGCAGGACAAGTTGCGACCGGGCGCCTTTGTCGGGTTCAACGGACTGTTTGGCCGTGGATCTCGGCGAGCTCTGCAACAGCTCTTTCTTGCTCCCGCCAGCCCGTACCGGCATCCGCGCTGGATGGTGAACACGATGTTCTTCGAGTTCCGGCCCAATCGGCTCGAGATGCCGAGGGAACGGCTAGCCCGCTATCGGGCTCGAGCCTTCCTCGTGCTGTTCGGTCCCTACCTCGGCGCCTACAACCGGCTGCTCGATCGGCCCCGGGTGCCGGCCCGGATTCGCGTTATGGCCGTCTGGACCCACGCCCATCTGGTCTTCCCGGTGGCCCGCCGCGTACTGGATCTCGCGGGATAGACGCGCCGACGTCGGAGCGTTGGCACCGCCCGTGAGTAGGCGGGCTACCGTGGTGGCATCGTGAGGATCGGTCTTGTTTGTCCCTACAGCCTGACCGTCCCCGGCGGGGTCCAAGGTCAGGTGTTGGGGCTCGGTCGGGCCCTTCGCTCGCTGGGCCACGACGCGCGTGTGCTCGCGCCGTGTGACGGTCCGCCGCCCGACGCATGCGTCACACCGCTCGGAAAGTCCGTGCCGTTCGCATCGAACGGGTCGGTGGCGCCCCTGGCACCCGACCTGCCCTGTGCTCTCCGCACTATCCGCGCCCTGCGGGACGAGGAGTTCGACCTCGTCCACGTGCACGAGCCGCTGGCTCCCGGGCCGACATGGACGTCGATCCTGTTCGGTGACATGCCGATCGTGGCCACCTTCCACCGGGCCGGCCGAAGTGCCGCCTATCAGGCTCTGCGCCCGCTGGCGCGGTGGGCGGCCAGTCGTATCTCGGTGCGCTGCGCCGTGTCCGAGGACGCCAGCACGACGGCCGGTCAGGCCCTCGGAGGAACCTTCGAGCTGGTGTTCAACGGCATCGATATCGCTCGCTTCGCCAAGGCCGAAGCCTGGCCGACCCAAGCCCCGACCGTCATGTTCATTGGTCGTCATGAACCGCGGAAAGGCTTGGCCGTCCTGCTCGAAGCCATGTCCCACCTGCCCCCCCATATCCGGCTCTGGATTGCCAGCGAAGGACCCCAGACCGGCGAGTTGAAGGCCCGTTTCGCTCATGACACGAGAATCGAGTGGCTCGGATCAGTCTGCGACGGCGAGCTGGCCCGGCGATTGCGAGGGGCGAGCGTGGTCTGCTTCCCGTCGCTGCATGGCGAGTCGTTTGGCGTCGTTCTCCTCGAAGCCATGGCTTCTCAGACACCCCTCGTCGCCAGCGACATTCCCGGCTACCGCCACGTTGCCCGTCCGGACATCGACGGCCTGCTCGTCCGCCCCGGTGATCCCGTCGCCCTGGCCCGGGCCCTTTCGAGAGTGCTGACCGACGGGGCGCTGGCCGACCGGCTGGTCGAGTCCGGCGAGCAACGGGCCGCCGAGTTCTCCCTGGAGCGGTTGGCCGAGCGGTATATCGAGCTGTACGCCGACGCCTTGGCACGCTGACGCCGCCGCCCGTCCGGGGAGAGGCATGGTCCGTGAGCCCTGGGCCGCGGCCGTAAGATGACGCCCCTGAACACCGATCTTGCCGCCAATGAACGCCGGGCCATTCTCCTGCTGGCCGGCTTCGCCGTTGCCGTCGGCATCGTGGTGTGGCTGATCAGTCTGGTGCTCGGGCACCCGGGCATCGGGTTGGGGGCGGCCGCCGTGGTCGCCGGAGCGGTGGCCGCCGTTTGCTGGCGGGGCGCGGATCGGATTGTTCTGCACAGTGTCGGGGCGGTGCCGGCCGATCCTCGCATTCACGCCCGCTACGTCAACCTGGTTGACGGACTGTGCAGTGCCTCCGGCGTGCCTCGCCCGCAGCTCTACGTCGCCGATTCACCCGCACTTAACGCGCTGGCCTGCGGGCGCAGCCCCCGGCGGGCGGCATTGGTCGCGACGTCCGGACTCTTCGACGGTCTGAGCCGGATCGAGCTCGAAGCCGTTTTGGCCCACGAGCTGTGGCATGTGAAGGCGGGCGACACCATGCTCGCCACCGTGGCTAGCGCCACCGTCGGGCTGCTGCCTATGGCCTACGACTGGGCGGTAGGCGCCCCCAGCTCGACCCATGCCCTCGTCTCCGTCGGCGCCGGGACCAGCGCGCCCGGTCGAACGTCCGTCTCCCCGGCGGCTACCCCCGGGCCCGGCGGAGCAAAAACCGTTGTGCGGTGGGTGCTGGTCGGGCCGGCCACCTTGTCGGCCACGCTGCTGCGATCCGTGCTCGATCCCGCCCGTGAGGGGCGCGCCGACCTGCGCGCTATGACCATCACCCGGTTCCCTCCCGGTCTTATCTCGGCCCTCGAGAAGATGTCCGAGTCGCTCGACCGCGTCCCACGCCGTTATGCAACCGCCCACCTGTGGCTCGACTCTCCACTGTCCCGACCGTCCCCGGCGGACCATCCGGGCCCGCTCGACCGTCGGCTGGCCCCTACTGAGCATCTCCAGGTGCGAATCGAAGCTCTGAGGGAACTGTGAGCCGCCGGATGGGCCCAGCGCTCTTCGTCGCGGCCGGCGTCGCATTCGCGGCATGCGGTGGAGGCGGACATGGCGCTCTGCACCATCCGGCGAAGACCACGACCTCGTTGGCCCCAACCACCACCGGGTCCACGGCCACCGTCCCCGGCGCGCCGACCTATCCGCTCACCGGACTGGCCGTGTCTGGCGCCCACCGCGTCGCCCGACCGGCGTTGATCGTCAAGGTCGACAACGCGCCGCGTGCCCGTCCGCAGGCCGGGCTGATCGAGGCCGACATCGTCATCGAAGAACAGGTGGAGGGGGGGGTGACCCGCTTCGCGGCCGTCTTCCAATCGACCGACGCCAGTGCGGTCGGGCCCGTGCGGTCGGCCCGCTCCACCGACATAGCGGTCGTCTCCGAGTTCAACCGACCCTTGTTCGCCTACTCGGGGGCGAACGCCCGCTTTCTCCAGCTGGTGCGGGCGGCCCCGTTGGTTGACGTCGGCGTCGACGCGGCCACGGCCGCCTACGGGCGGGACCCGAAGCGACCTTCGCCGTACAACCTGTTTACGAGCACGGCGGCGTTGTTCGCCCGTGCCCCCAAGACAGCCGGTCCGCCGCCGCCGCCGCCGCAGTTCGCCTTCCGCCCCGCTGGCCAGCCGCCCGCGGGGGCGGGCGTCGCCAAGGTCGTGCACATCGGCCTCAAGTTTCCCGGCACGTTCGGCCCGAATGTGACCTACGACTGGGACGCACCGTCGGGCACGTGGCGCAGGGGTGAGGACGGGTCCGCGCACCTTGATTCGGCCGGACGACAGTTCGCCCCCAGGAACGTGGTGGTGCAGTTCATCACCTACACCCCCACGGGTCTGGTGGACCAGGCCGGGGCTCCGGTGTTCCAAGGCGAACTCGTCGGCGCCGGCGAGGCCTGGATCTTCACCGGCGGCATGCTGGTCAAGGGCCACTGGTCCCGGCCCACCGCCGCGGCTGTGACCACCTACACGGACGCGGCGGGCGCGCCGATCCAACTGACTCCCGGTCAAACGTGGGTGGAGCTGCCGGCCACCGGCACGGCGGTCGCCTCTTCCTGAGAATCGGCCGGGAAAGGGTAAGGCACGGCTCTAGACTGTGGTTATGGCTGATCGCACCTCTTCGCCCACGCCGCGTCAGACCGGTACTGAGAAGGTCAAACGGGGTCTGGCCGAGATGCTGCGTGGTGGCGTCATCATGGACGTCGTCAACGCGGAGCAGGCCAAGATCGCCGAGGACGCGGGGGCGACCGCGGTGATGGCCCTCGAGCGCGTCCCTTCCGATATCCGCAGGGACGGTGGTGTGGCCCGCATGAGCGACCCTGCCCTTGTCGAAGGAATCAAAGCGGCGGTCACCATTCCGGTGATGGCCAAGGCCCGCATCGGCCACTTCGTCGAAGCACAGGTGCTCGAGGCCCTCGGGGTCGACTACATCGACGAGAGCGAAGTGCTGACGCCGGCAGACGAGGCGCATCACATCGACAAATGGCGCTTTACCGTGCCGTTCGTGTGCGGGGCCACCAACCTGGGCGAAGCCCTGCGGCGTATCTCGGAGGGCGCCGCCATGATTCGCTCGAAGGGGGAGGCCGGTACGGGCGACGTCAAGGAGGCGGTCCGGCACCTTCGATCCATCCTGGGCGATATCCGCAAGATCACACAGGCGGACTCGGCCGAGCTGTACGGATGGGCCAAGGCGTTGCAAGCGCCGATCGTTCTGGTGCAGGAGGTGGCCGAGACCGGTCGCCTTCCGGTGCCGCTCTTCTGCGCCGGCGGGCTGGCCACGCCGTCTGACGCCGCCCTGGTCATGCAGTTGGGCGCCGAAGCGGTGTTCGTGGGCTCGGGCATTTTTAAGAGCGAGGATCCGGCCCGCCGGGGTCGAGCCATCGTCGAAGCGACGACCCACTTCCGGGATGCCGACATCATCGCCAAGGTGAGCCGAGGGTTGGGAGACGCCATGCGGGGCGAAGACGCCAGCAAGGTCGAGACCAAACTGGCCGAGCGCGGCTGGTAGGGGCGGGCTCGGCTGTGAGCTCGTGGGAGCAGAGGCCGCCGCCCCCGCCCGACGGCTACCCGCCACCTCCGCCGCCGGGCGGTTACCCCCCGCCGGGGTACCCGCCTCCCGGCTATCCGCCACCGGGATACCCGCCTGGGTCGTACCCGCCGCCGGGCGGCTACCCCCCGCCGGGGTACTACCCGGGGTACGGCCACGCACCGCAGACCGACGGCCGGGCCACCTGGGCGCTGGTCCTGTCCCTTCTTTCGTTCGTGGTGTGTCCGGTCGTTCCCGCCGTCGCCGCCCTCATCCTGGCCTCCGGGGCCAGGCGGGACATCGCCGCATCCGGGGGAGCGTTGCAAGGAGCCGGCATGGTCACCGCCGCCACGGTGATCGCGTGGATCAATATCGGCATCGCTATCGTGCTCGGCGTATTGATCATCATCGGAATCGCCGCCGCCAGGACCAACTCCTCGGTCAGCGGAATGCTGCTGGCATGGGCCTAGACTGCAGCCCCGTGCGTCCGAGGCCCCCAGGTGTCGAAGATCGGTGTGCTGGCCCTGCAGGGCGATGTGAAGGAGCACGTCCGGGCGCTGGCTGAGTTGGGTGCGGCCGCCGTAGAGGTCCGCGTGCCCGAGGACCTCGCCGGGGTGGAAGGGATGATCCTGCCGGGCGGTGAGTCGACCACCATGTCGCTCCTGCTGGAGTCCTCTGGGCTCTTCGACCCCATCGCGGCGCGCTTAGGGGCGGGGATGCCGGCCCTCGGGACGTGCGCAGGGATGATCCTTCTCGCTCGGCAGATGATCGACGGCCGGCCCGACCAGCGCAGTTTCGGGGTCTTCGACCTCACCGTGCGCCGCAATGGCTACGGTCGCCAGGTCGACTCCTTCGAAACCGACGTGGATGTCACCGACCTGGCCGGCGGGCCGGTCCACGCCGTCTTCATTCGCGCCCCCAAAGTGGAGCAGGTCGGCCCGACGGTGGAGGTGCTGGCCTGGCTGGCAGACGGTAACGGTTCCGCCCCTTCCCCCGTTCTGTGCAGGCAGGGTTCCAACCTGGTGGCGGCCTTTCACCCCGAACTCACCGGCGATCTTCGTATCCATCACCTCTTCCTGGGAGGCATGTAGTCATGTCCGGTCACTCCAAGTGGGCGTCCATCAAACACACCAAAGGGGCCAAGGACAAGGCTCGCGGCAAGCTCTTCGCCAAGCTGATCCGTCAGGTTGAAGTCGCGGCCCGGGAAGGCGGCGGCGACATGGACTCCAACGCCACCTTGCGAACCATGTTCCAGAAGGCGCGCGACGCATCCGTCCCGCTTGACACTATCGAGCGAGCCATCAAGCGTGGTACTGGCGAACTGGAGGGGGTCCGCTACGAGTCGATCACTTACGAGGGCTACGCACCCAGTGGGGTGGCCGTGATCGTGGAGTGCCTGTCAGACAATCGCAACCGCACCGGCGCCGAGATCCGGTCCATCTTCTCGAAAAACGGTGGATCGATGGCCGAGCCGGGCGCGGTCGCCTGGCAGTTCGAGCGCAAGGGCGTGGTGATCCTGCCGAAGAAGATCAGCGAGGACGACCTCATGATCATCGCTCTCGACGCCGGTGCCGAGGATCTCAAGGACCAGGGTGACACGTGGGAGATCACCTGCCCGCCGGGCGACTTCCTGACCTTGCGCGGCGCACTGGAGACGGCAGGCATTGCGTTCGACACGGCCGATCTGACCATGTTGCCGACCACGGTGGTTCCGTTGGAGACCGAAAGCGACGCCCGCAAGGTGCTTCGCCTCAACGACCTGCTCGAGGAGCACGACGACGTGCAGAACGTGTACTCCAACTTCGACATCCCGGACAACATCCTCGAGCTGGTCGAGGCATGAGCGTTGTCCTCCCGGGCCACGCTGGCGATCCTCCTCGGACCGGCGGTGGCCGTGTCGCTCGCGTGCGCCGGCTCGGCGCATAGCCAGGTCCCGCCGGCCACCGGCTCTCGCTCGGCCACGATCACCACGGGGTCAGGCCCAACCATCTCCAGTACCTCCGCGCTGCGCGGAGCGACGGCCACCTGGCCGACCTTCGGGCACGATGCCGCTCGCAGTGGAGTCTCTCCCGCCCAGGCCTCGTTCCGTGCCGTCTCCCGGCGATGGACCTCCGCCCGTGTGGACGGATCCGTCTACGGTCAGCCGCTTGTGGTCGGCTCGTGGGTGATCGTGGCAACGGAAGGTGACACGGTCTATGGGCTGTCATCCACCACGGGTGAAGTGAAGTGGATGGCCCACCTCGGCGCGCCCATGTCCGCATCCGATCTGCCGTGCGGGAACATCGACCCCTCCGGCATCACGGGCACACCGGTGGTCGACATAGCCTCCTCGACCGTCTGGGTGGTGGCGTTCGTGCAACCTGGACACCCCGATCTGGTGGCGGTAGATCTGGCCACCGGCGCGGTGAAGGCACGGCGGACAGTCGATCCCCCCGGCAGCAACCCCAAAGAGGAACAGCAACGCGGCGCCTTGTCGCTGGTCGGCGGCTCGGTGTACGTCCCCTACGGCGGCCTGTTCGGAGACTGCGGCCACTATCACGGCTCCTCGTCAGCGCTCGCGTCGACGGACAGGGCCAGCTGTCGAGCTGGCAGGTCCCGGCGTCGGGTCAAGGCGGCCTCTGGTCGACCGGTGGCGCGGCCGTTGACTCGGCCGGACATCTCTTCGTCACGTCGGGAAACAGCGCATCGACGTCGGCCTTCGACTACGGCAACACCGTCCTTCGCCTCAGCCCCCGACCTCGTACTTCAGGATTGGTTCGCGCCGACCGATTCGCCGTCGTTGAACGCGCAGGACGCCGACCTCGGCTCGACGACGCCGGCGCTGGTCGGAGATCAGCAACAGCTGGTGTTCCAGATCGGCAAGTCGGGAGACGGCTTCCTGCTTCACGCCGCCAACCTGGGCCACCAGGCCGCTCCTGCCGCGATGGCACATGTGTGCGGATCGGTGCTCGGCGCCACCGCTTACGCCAATCCCTTGCTGTACGTGCCCTGCGGCGACGGGATGCGGGCCCTACGGATCGGGCCTGGCGATGGCTTTACCGCGGTTTGGATCGGGCCTGGCGGTCATCCTGGTCCGCCCATCGTCGCCGGCGGAGTCGTCTGGTACCTCGACACCGGCTCCGGCGAGCTGGTCGGCCTCGACGCGCAGAGCGGAAGCTCCCGCTTCACCACGCCGGTGGGCGCAGTCAGTCATTTCGCCTGCCCGGCGGCCGGTGACGGCCAAGTAATCGTGGCCGCCGGCGGCACGGTGCAGGCGTACGCGTTCGCCTGACAGGCGAGCGGCCCCGCTGCCGCCGCCGGCCGCGCCCGGTTGACCGCGACGCCGGCCGGCGTACGCCTTCACCTGCCTACTCAGCCAGTTCCTCGTCGGTCGGAAGATAGACAGCGGTGGTGATCTCGGATACGACGGGATGACCGTCGAGATCCGACCAGCGGGTCTCGAGCAGCTGCAGCTCCATGACCCGCCTCCCATCTTTCCGCCACGGCTGCGATGTGCGCAGTCGACCCTCCAGGATGTCTCCCACCATCGGCTGGCGGTGATACACGAAGCTCTGCTCGCCGTGTAGGGACAGGCCCGGGCGGAGGGCGAGGTCCTCGATGCTCGCATCCGACAATCGCCCCGTGCCACCCGGCGGCTGCAGGTCGAGCCAGGTGCCGAGGAATGGCATCACGAACGTATACGTGGGCGGAACCGGAACCCGCTCGAAGTCCGCCGCCCCGGCCGCGGCTTCGCTGGCGTAGATCGGCGATCGATCCTTGACGGCGCGGGCAAACGCCCACACCGGCCCATGGTCGATGCGCACCCGGACCGGCGGTCCCCACGGACCCCACGCGGGGGCACGATCGTCGGCCATGATCGCAGCGTAGGCGGGTGGATTCAGCCGAGCGGCTGGCCGCGCAGATGCCGGCTCAGATCGCCAATCAAGTCGGAGAAGATCAGGCGGTCGGTGAACCGCCACGCAGCGTCGGCTCCACGCCCGAACGTGTCGTGATACCGGCCGGCGACGATGATCGCCACGGCAGGTCCCGGCGCCGCCTGTAGGATCGTGAAGTAGGAGCGCGAGGTGGCGGTGCCCGCCGACTCGTCGACGTCGATGACCAGGTTGGTCGTTACGTGCTTGGTGCCCGGCGTACCATCGGCGCGTCTCACGACCAGCCGTTCGAACTGGGCCAGTACCTCGGGCGCGCCGCGAACGACGTGAACCGTGTCGCCGGCCACGGCCCGGTAGGTGGCCTCGTCGAACAGGCGGCTCACGGTGTCGAACTCGCCCAGATCAACGGCCTCGGCGTAGTCGTAGACCAGATGGGCGATGGCCGTCCTGGCGTCGGTAGCGGCGGTCGTACTCACGGGCTGGAGACGTTCGCCTCGACGGCGTCGCGGACCAGGCGTTGAAAGGCGGCCACGCCCTGCTCGTGACGCGGGCTGAGCGTTCCCGCCTGGTAGGCGCCGGCCTCGAGATTGCGTTGCACCGCCTCGCAGATGTCCCGGTCCTCGTCGAGAAGCTCCGCCGACATGCGCATGGACTGCTCGCGATCGTGCTGGCTGTCGCCATCGAGGTGGCGAAAGAAGTACTGGTAGACGATCCGGGTGCGGGTCGGGCTCAGCGGGAGAAACCGCTCCATGTTCATCCCATCCGGATACAGGTTGAGGGCCAGGTTGGGCCACCTCCAAAGCCAGAGCCCGCTCACCGTCGAGCCATCCCGGGCCGGTGCCGAATGCCGGCACCACCGATCGCCTACATCGACCTGATATCGCTTGGCATCGATCTCGCGGTTGAGGGCCCGATGTACGAGGGGGATGTGGTAGCCCTCCAGGTAGTTGTCGGCGTACGTCTTCCAGTTGGCGTCGATGTCCGTGATCACCTCATGGCTGAAGGTGAAGTCCTCCATCGGAAACGCCTGGCACTGATCGGCGAACGAGCCGAGGGAATCCAAGAGCGACGGTCCGTCCAGCGCCAGACTGGCGAAGACCAGCCCTCGCCACACGTCCGTCCGAATCGGGTGCAGGCCGTGTTCGTCGAGACTGAACCCGTCGGGCGCGCCGAAGTCCCGGGCGCTGACGAGCCGGCCGCCGAGGTCGTAGGACCATCCGTGGTAACGGCACACCAGGGCCGTGCAATGCCCATCACCATCCCAGACCAGCGGCCCGGCGCGGTGGCGGCACACGTTGTGAAATCCTCGGAGCTCGCCGGTGCTGTCCACGACGAGCAGGACCGGCCAACCCGCTATCGATGCGGCCAAGTAGTGGCCAGGGTGGTGAAGTAGCGAGGCGCGGCCGACGGCCAACCATTCCTGGCCAAAGATGGCATCGCGCTCTCGCGTATAGATCGATGGGTCGAAGTACCAGGAGGCGGGCAGCGTCTCCGTGGCTAACCCGCTCACGCCATGTCCCACACCATGGCGTGATGCACCGGCTCCTGGAGCAGCACCTGGGCGGGGCTGCGCTTGTCGATGTGGCCGATCAGTCCGTGGTACACGCCGAAGCCACACAACTCCTGGAGACGGGGCGAGAACTTCCGGGCGGTCGCCAGTGGGATCCCAAGTTGTTGGTTCTCCTGCTGACGGATGTAGCCGGCGCAATAGTTCATGGCGATGCCGACCCGGCGTTGCTCGGTGGCGTTGGCTCCGCCTCCGTGCCAGAGGCTGCCGTGCCAGACCAGCACGCTGCCCTTGGCCATCTCGGCCGGCCGCGAATCGTACGGCTGCCCATAGTCGGGAGAGCTGCTCGCCAGGTGACTGCCGGGAATGATCCGGGTGGCGCCGTTGGCCTCGGTGAAGTCGGTGAGGGCCCACATGGTGTTGCACACCGTGGCGGCGTGGGGCTTGGCCAGGGGGATGAGCTGGTCGTCGGCATGAATGGGCTGCGCCGACTCGCCGGGGCAGATGGCGATCGATGACAGCGACGAGATCAAGCAGCCGTCATCGAGCACACCTTCCACGACGGGCAGGACGTTGGGGTGCACGGGGATCTGCTCGAAGTCCCGGCCGTGCACGAGCAGGTTGTAGATGCGCACGGTGGCGGTGCCCTCGAAGCCGTTGGTGGCCGGCAGCACGCTCAGCTCGGCTTCCAGTCGGTCGAGCTCGGCGGTCAAGGCGTCGATCAACGTCGGCTCGATGGCGTCCTCGATGATCGTGTAGCCATCGGTGGCGATCTGGTCGAGATGGCTGCGCAGCCCGGTCGAGTCCATGAGGGCGGACGCTACTGCCGCCTTCCGGTAGGGGAAAGGGTCGCGCCGATTTGGCCGGGCGCGACCCTTTCCCCTACTGCACCCTCCATACGTTGAGGACCCGAACGCCGAAGGCGTCGCACTGGGCTTGGGCGGGCTCCCATACGTCGATGCGCTGACCGACGATCCCGCCTCCGGTGTCCTGCGCCGACCGGACGCCGATCCCTTCAATGAAGATGGCAGTGCCGAGCGGGATCAGGCGGGGATCAACGGCGACGACGCTGGTGGAGACGGGCTGACCCGTCGCCGTGTGGCCGGGTAGGTCGTAGCAGGTGGCGGTGAACGGGCCGAGAGCGGTCAACGCCGGTATGGTCGGCCGGGGCGTGCCCGCCGCCACCAGGTATCCCCCGCCCGTCGCCGAACGCTGGATGGCGACGATCGGCGCCGCTGCCGCGGCCGCCACCGATCCATGGAAGCCGGCATCGCCGAAGGTGAAGACACCGCCGTCCGCGCCCGCGATCCAGTACCCGTTTCCGGTAGGAGTGGCGGCCATGGCGACGGTCGGAGCGGCCAGGGGCTGCCCGGCCATCGACCCGAGGTAGGTGGCGTCCCCGAAGGCGAAGATGCCGCC
>CAXMLU010000843.1:0-3835 GCA_964194255.1 uncultured bacterium | reverse complement strand
CCCCAATGAAGATCACGTCCGGGTCCTGGCGCAGCACCCGGCGCATGGCCTCGCTGTAGTCGCGGGTGTCGCTCCCGATCTCCCGCTGGTTGACGATCGCCTTCTTGTCCGTGTGCAGGACCTCGATCGGATCCTCGATGGTCACGATGTTGACGGCTTTGGTCTCGTTGATGTGGTCGATCATCGAGGCGATGGTCGTGGTCTTGCCCGACCCGGTCGGCCCGGTGACCAGAATCAACCCCCGGGGCTCCTCGGCCAGCCGGCGAACGACGCTGGGGAGGCCAAGGGACTCGAACGACGGTGTGCCGGGGAGCACCCTCCGGAACACGAGACCGGTCGAACCGCGCTGGCGGAACACGTTGACGCGGAACCGACCCAGGCCAGGTACGGAGTGAGCGAAGTCGGCCTCGCCGGTCGCGTCAAACTCAGCGGCCCGATCGTGGGAAAGGATCGAATAGGCGATGCGCTCGCTGTCGGCGGGACTCACGATGGGGAACGGTCCGGCCACGAGGTGACCGTCAACGCGCACATGCGGAGCGGCACCGACCTTGATGTGAAGGTCGGAGCCGCGTTGTTCAACCGCGAATCTGAGCAACTCGGCGAGTTCGAGCACCGCGAGAACTATCGGCAGAGGCGACGGCCGACCTAAGCGTCTGACCGTCAGGGAATGAGGTTCAGACGGCGGACGGCGTCCACCACGTCGCGACCGGACCCGTCCCCACCCGTCGCCCGTTCGGGATAGTTCCGCTCCCCCGCCAGGGCGGCCAGGCAGGCGCCCGCGGAGTCAGCCAGGGCAGCCAGGTCATAGCCGCCCTCCAGGAACACCAGGCGGCGGCCGGCGGGGGCCAGGCCGAGCACACGGAGCGTCAGGTCCGTGTAATCACCAGCCGACAGGCCCAGGTCGGTGATGGGATCGTTGCGGTGGGCATCGAAGCCCGCTGAAGCGATCACCCAGGTCGGCTGGAAACGCTCGGCCAGGGGGACGATGACCTCATCCACCGCCGCCCGGTAGGCGTCGCCGGTCGTACCCGACCGAAACGGGAAGTTCACTGTGGTCCCGGCGCCGTCGCCCTCTCCGGTCTCTTGCAAAGCGCCCGTACCCGGGTACTGCGGATACTCGTGCATCGAGACATAGATCACCCGCGGATCGGTGTAGAAGGCGTCCTGGGTGCCATTGCCGTGATGCGCGTCCCAATCGACGATCAGCACCCGCTCCCCCCGGTCGGCCAGCGCCGCCGCGCACACGGCCACGTTGTTGATGAGGCAGAACCCCATCGCCCGCCTCGACAGGGCGTGGTGACCGGGGGGCCGAACGGCCAGGAACGCCGCATCGGCCTCGCCTCGATCCAACCGCTCGACCGCATCCGGGCCGGCCCCGGCGGCCAGCACGGCCGCGGCCCACGAACCGGCCGAGACATGGGTGTCGGCATCGAGGGCACCACCGCCGGCCGCGCAGAACTGCTCGACGGCGCCCAGATACGCCTCCGTGTGGACCCGGCCGAGCTCAGCCGGCGTGGCCGGGCGGGGGGCGACCTCGACGATCGCATCGGCCACCCCGCTGCGGTGGATCCCGGAGAGAACCGCCTCAAGGCGGGCCGGGGTTTCGGGATGGCGGGGGCCAGTCAGATGACCGAGGTAGGCCGGATCGGTCGACATCAGGACGGTCGCCACCGGGAGAACCCTACCCTGGGCTGCCCCGGAGATACGCTGGCGACCTGCTGTGAGCGCTCCTTCCCTCGACGTCATCCGCTGGGGCCGCGAGCGGGCGCGCACCGGTCCGTGGCGCGGCGACCGTGAGGTCGCCCACCTCGTCCCCGTGCCCGACACGCCGCCCCTTTCTCCCGAGTTCGTCCGCCGCTGCCTGGACGTCCTCACCGAACGCGGGTACTGCCGCGTCGTCACCGCCGCGCTGGCCGTCGGCGAGGCCACCGGCTTCCTGGCCGCCGGCTTCGAGGTGACGGAGCAGCTGCATCTCCTGGCCCACGGCCTCGATGATCTGCCCCCGGTTCACTCCATTGACGGCCGGATCCGCCGGGCGTGGCCATTCGACCGGAGCGCGGTCCTGGAGATCGACAACCTGGCCTTCACGCCGTTTTGGCAGCTGGACGACCGGGGGCTTGACGACGCCATCGATGCCACCCCCCGGTCCCGGTTCCGGGTCGGCATGACGGCCACCGACCGGCGCCCGTGCTCCTACGCCATCTGCGGCTGGGCCGGCCGGCGCGGATTCGTTCAACGGCTCGCCGTCCATCCTGACGCACAGGGCCAAGGCTTCGGCCGCGCCCTGCTGCTGGACGGCCTGGGCTGGATGCGAGCCCGGGCTGTGACCCGAGCGGTCGTGAACACGCAGCAGGACAACCAGGCCGCACTGGCGTTGTATGAGGCGGTCGGGTTTCGTCGCGAACGCCACGGTCTGGCGGTTCTGTCGATCGGCCTGGCGGCGTGAGGCGCGCCGGTACGGCCATCTTCGCGGCGCTGCTCTCCATGGCGTCGGTCAGTGCGGCGAGAGCGCAGGTCGCGACGACCACCACCCAACCGCCCAGCAACGTGCCGCAGGGAACGCTGCGCATCGACTCCCAGACCAGTTGGGTGAGCCCGCCCAAGACGTTCAATGTGAGCATCGCCGTCAGTGCGTCGGCTCCCCAGGATCAGTTCTTCATCTACGAAGCGGTGTACAACCCCGTCCGCACCCGTTCCGAGTTCGCCATCACGCTCGCCGACGACTTCGCCCGCAGACCGATGTACGTGGCCGCGGTCACGCCGTTGAGCCAGATGCCGGCCGATCCATCCAACCCGAACGACAAGCTCGTCCAGCTGGCCGTGAACGACCCCAGCCAGGCCAGCGTCAGCCTGCGGACGCCGGGCGTGTATCCCGTGCAACTTCAGCTGCGGGACAAGTCCAACAATGTCGTCGACAAGGTCACGACCCACCTCTTGTATCTGACCGCAGCTCCGGACTTCCCCAAGCTGAACATCACCTGGATCGTGCCATTTCACACCGCCCCTACCCTGCAGCCGGACGGGACGCACAAGCCCGACACCGCCGTCGACTCCCGGTTGAGCCAGTTGGCGGCGGGACTCACGGACCCGACCACGGCCAAGGTTCCCCTGGTCCTGCAGCCCACTCCGGAGACGGTCGACGCGCTGACCAGCAGCGCGGTGGGCGACGAACGCTCCATCATCACCACGTTGGCGACCGCGGTCCAGGGCGGCTCCGGGCGAGAGGTGGCGACGAGCGCCTTCGTCCCCGTGAACCTGGCCGGTTTGCTGGACAACGGCATGGGGTCCGAAGTGGCCGTGCAGCTGACCCGGGGGCTGGCCACCCTCATCAACGACCTGTCGGTCACCCCGACCGCCTCAACGTGGATCAGCCAAGAGCCTCTCGACACGACCGCCCTCAGCGCGCTCGCCGCCCGCGGCGTTACCCGGCTGGTCGTCGACGAACGAGCGCTGGTGCCGATCAATGTCAACCTGACCCTGACCCAGCCGTTCCAGATCGCAACGACCTCAGGATCCCTCAATGCCGTTGCCGCTGACCCGGCCATCTCCGGCTACTTCAACGACTCCCGCAGCGTCCTCGCCGCCCATCGTCTCCTCGCCGATCTGGCCGTGCTCTGGAATGACAAGCCTCGCGAGGCCCGCGGCGTCGTGATCCAGACGCCCCGGGCATGGGCCCCGGACGCTGGCTTCCTGTCGGTCCTGCTCAACGGGTTAGCCGCCAGCCCGGTGCTCCAACCCGTCACCCTCAATGCCCTGTTCAGCGTGGCCCCGGCCACGGTGTCGCCCGGCTTCGGGCGCAAGCCCGTACCCCTGGTGCGATCGCTGGCATTGGGTT
>CAXMLU010000842.1:0-2057 GCA_964194255.1 uncultured bacterium | reverse complement strand
GTACGCCCGCCGCCGCGCTGCTGCCGTCTAGGGGTGGGCGCCCTGGGTCGCATCGTTCGATGGGTCCGACCGGTTCGGGCCGTTCGATGGGTCGGTCGGAAAGTCTCGCATCGTGCGAGGGTTTCGGCCGACCCGTTTGACCTTGAGGTCAACGCGGCGGTTCGAGCGCCCGGCCCATGTGGTCGGCGGCCTGCAGGTCGGCGGCCGGAAAAAAATGGCTGTACACGCGCATGGTCAAGCTGGCGTCGGCGTGACCGAGCCGGCCGGCCAGGGTGCGGACCGACACGTCGCCACGACCAGCCAACTCCGTCGCCATGAAATGCCGCAGCGAGTGCAGGTGGACGTGGCCGAGCTCGAGGTCGTCGCGGACCCGCGAGAAGAAGCGCGTCACGGCCGCCGGCCGGATCGGCCCGGCGCCGCTGATCCACTCGGAGAACACGAACCCGTCGGGCTGGACGTCGACCTCGCCCTCCCGGGCCCGCTCAAGCACTCGCTGCCCGTGCTGGGTCAGAAGCGCGACGCCGGCGTCGCCCAGAGCGATTGTCCGCACCTTGCCGGTCTTCGTGCCCTTCTCGATCGGGTCCCGGCCCGGGAGGTCCAGCAGCGACCGGGCGACGGTCATCCGCCCGGCGGGGAGGTCGATGTCCGACCAGCGCAAGGCGCACAGCTCGCCGCGGCGGGCGCCGGTGAGCGCGGCCAGCAGGATCAGCGCGGCATACGTGGGGTCTTTGGTTTCCGCGGCGTCGACGAGGGCGAGGACCTCGGCCGCTGTCGGCGGGACGATCGGCGCGGAGCGGACCGGTGGCGGGCTCGCCATCTTCGCCACGTTGACCGGCACCCACCCCCACCGCACCGCCTGGCCGAGAGCGCCGGACAGGATGGCATGCCACAGTCGGATCGTCGTCGCCTTGCGGCCCTTCGCCGTGCCCCCGGCGTACATGCGATCAAGATCCCAGGCGGTCAGCTTGTTCACGGGGATCGCGCCGAGCGCCGGCTTGAGGACGCCGGCGACGTAGCGCTGGTAGTCGTCGAGCGTTTTCGGTGAGAGGTCCTGGGCGTCGAGGTGCTCAAGGTACCGGTCGAGGAGAAGTCCGACGGTGGCGCTCGTGCCGCCTACCTTCCCGTCGCCCGCCGCGGTGACGAGGGCGGCGAGCGCCTTGGAGGCGCTGCGCCGGCCGCCGTGCACGGTGCGGCTCACTTGCCGGGGTGATCCGGTGACGGGATCGCGGCCCGTGTAGACCCGCACCTCCCACACGCCGGGCTTGCGTTCTCGCATGGTGCCGGTCATAACGGCGAGCGTACGCCCAAACTAGGGGCAAAGTAGGGATTTGCTTGTCTCCTAGGCCTCTGACGTGTATCTTTGTCTCAGGAGGGACTAATGCCCCGTTAGATGCCGTGGCTGTCGGCTTGCGCGCGGGGGGCGCTGAGACGAGCATCTGGCGGTCGAACCGAGCCGGGGCCCCGCTTCGCATAACCCCTGTATACGATCAACCCTCGAGCGACTTCTGACACCCCACGCGCCGACCAAGTCCCTGATCCACGCCGCCGACCTCTGGAGTTCGGCGCGGGGTCTGGTAGCCTTTTCCTAGAGGGGACTGTGACCGTGCTTGTATTTGTCGGTGGTTCGGGACGCAACGGCGCAACCCTGCTCGCCGAGTTGATCGCGGGCCATCATGACGTGGGATTCGTATCGAACGTCGACGACAAGTTGAGTCTGCTCAACCTGACCGGTCGTTGGAACGGCCCGTTGTTTCGTCGGAATCAACCTCGCGATCCGCGCCTCCTGCCTCTTCGCGACCGTCGCCGGCTGATCGAGCGCGGCCGGCTCGGCGTTCGACCATCCGAAGGCTGGGTGGTGCTCGACCGGCAGGTCTCGCCAATCATCCCCTGGTGTCGCAGGGACCTCCTGGCCACGGATCTGACACCGTGGCTTGAGAGGCGGCTGCAGGAGTTCTTCCAACGCAGGATGGAAGCGCAGCGTTGCTCCCACTTCGTCCACCATCTGTCCGGATGGCCGAGGACAGGGTTTGGTTGAGTCCCGCGCGGTGGTGTACGAG
>CAXMLU010000841.1:0-7080 GCA_964194255.1 uncultured bacterium | reverse complement strand
ATATGGTGGTGTGCCGATACCGGCGGTCATCGCCTTGGTCTGGTTTGCATTGAGCATCGTGGCGGCGGCCCTGGTGGCGCGCTTCCTGCGCGCCGCCCGCGTACCGGCGCTGAGGTCCGACGACAAGGACCCTGTGGATCGAGTGACGGAGGTCGGCGGTCCGGCCGCGGCGGATCTGGCCGGACGTACCCCCGCCGATTGCTTGAGCACGACCGGCATCCTGGCGGGCGGGGGCGACGGCCGGCGCTCGCCCTGAATTCGAGTTGCTCGCCGGCCCACGCGGCGAGGTCAGGCCGATACGAGGTCGCTGCCGCAGTGCGGCGAAATGTGACGCCCGCGTCGAGGGGGGGCGGGGCGTCACACGCCCGCAAGATGGGGCCGAGCATAAGGGCGACCATCACGGAGAGGCCGAACCAGACGGCGAGCACGAGGGCCAGGAACGTCACGGCGCGTATCCCATTCCTTGTCTAGTATCTCTGTCGAGAAGATTCTTGGAGAACGACTTCCGCGACCCTGGTGGATTGCCGGGAGGAGGTCGCTCGGCGAACCTCAGTGAGGAAACGGATTCGCGACGCGGGTTTCGGGGAAGCCTGGTAAACATCTTGAGACATCGCCACGATGAGTGACGGTTGGCAGCAGTGAGGGGGGCAGATGGGTCGAGTGCGCAGTCGCATCGTCATCGGGCTCTGTGTGTTCGCGGGGGCGATGACTCCTGCGCTCCCTGCTCACGCCAGCGGTCTGGCAGCGGCGCATGCCAGGTGGCCCCAGTTTCATATCGGCGCCACCCATGTCGGCTACAACCCCTTGGAGACCACGTTGTCGCCGGCGACGGTCGGAGCCCTGCACCTGGACTGGAAGGGCAGTACCACCAAACCGATCGAGTCCTCATCGCCTGCCGTTGACCACGGACGGAGCTACGTCGGATCAGTAGACGGCAGCGTCTATGCCTTCAACGCGTCGACGGGTGCCCTGGTATGGAACGCGGCCACGAATGGGTTCATCGAGGGGTCGCCCGCCGTCGTAAGCGGGGTTGTCTATGTGGGATCCGAGGACCACAACGTCTACGCCTTCAATGCGTCCACTGGCGCCCTGATCTGGAAAGCGGTGACCGACGGCCGCCTCCTGGCCTCGCCGGCGGTAGCACGTGGTGTGGTCTACATCGGCTCGGACACCAACAGCATGTACGCGTTCAAGGCCACCACCGGTCAGCAGCTGTGGCACACGGTGACGACGACTGCCCTTGATGCGTTCGAATCGTCGCCGGCCGTAGGCGGAAACCGGGTGTACGTCGGCTCCGTTGCCGGGTCCGTCTATGCATTCGACGCCACGAGCGGACTGCAGGTCTGGAAGACGGCTACCGGCAACTTGGTTACGTCCTCGCCGGCGGTGGCCAACGGCGTGGTGTACATCGGGTCCTGGGACCAGAAGCTCTACGCGCTGAACGCGGCCACCGGCGCCACGGTGTGGACGGCGACGACCGGGGGGGCCGTGCAATCCTCCCCGGCGGTAGCCAACGGCGTGATCTTCGTCGGCTCCATCGACCACGATCTTTACGCCTTCAACGCCTCGTCAGGTGCCCAGCTGTGGAAGTCGGCAACTGCGGACGCGGTGCAATCGTCCCCGGCGGTCGCCAACGGCGTGGTGTACGTCGGATCGTTCGACCGCAGCGTCTACGCATTCAACGCCTCGTCGGGCGCCCAGCTCTGGAAGTCAGCGACAACGGGACCGGTCATTTCCTCGCCCGCGGTCGTCAACGGTGTGGTCTACGTGGGCGCCGCCAACTTCCTGTACGCGTTTCACTAGCAGGACCAGATGAGTGGCCTTGGGCTTACTATTGGCGATACTGGCGCTCATAGGTCAAAAGACCTAGTGTTCCGTACATGTCCCTCCTTGCCGTGGACGGCCTGGCCTGGTTCGTGCTCGCCCTGGCCGTAGGCTTGATCGTCGGTCCGATGCTCGGTGCTCTGGGCCGCCAGCCGTGCCAGGAGACGGCCACCCGGAACCCTCAGCGGGCCGGCGCCGGACGAAGAGCGCCGGGCCTTTGGCGAGAGGCCAACGAGCGGATCACCAAGATCAGCTGACACAGGGGACCACCGGGGGACCGGCCCACTACGCTCACCAGCGGTGAAGCCCACCGCCGCCGGCAAACGACCAGGCCGATCAACGGTCGGTATCACGGGCATCGTCGTGGCTGGCCTGGTCTTGCTGGTCGCCACCGCCAGCCGGCATGCCCTCGTCGGAGGGCACCGGCTTCGGCCCTCAAGGGGTGGCGACTTCAGCTGGCTGCTCGACGGCCTCACCGGATTCGTGGCCCTGACCGTCGGCATCGGGATGGTCGTCTACATCGTGGCCGTGTGGCCGGCCGGTGGCCGGCGGTCGCGTCCACGCACCCATAGTCCGTTGGCCCCGGTTCTGGCCTTGGTCGCAGTCGTGTCGCTGCTGGTGGAGCTCCAGGCCCGTTATCACCTGATTCACCGCACCCGCACGGTGTCGACGGCACTGTCCGGGGCCGACGGCCGAGGCGCGAATACCATCGTGCACAAGGTCCCCTTAGTCACTCGTCTGCCCCTACCCGTGATCGTCATGTTGACGGCGGTGGGCGCAGCCATCGGTGTGGTGCTGCTGGTCGGTCCGTACCGTGGATGGGGGAGAACGCAGGTGGGCGGCACCGAGGAGGCTGAGGTTGATTCCCGGGATGAGATCGTGGCCCGCGCCGCTTGGGATTCCCTCGAGGATCTTCGTTCCGAACCGGATGCCCGTCGGGCCGTCATTGCTGCCTACGCCCGGATGGAACGGGGTCTGCTGCAGGCCGGCTTGCCCCGCGCCGCGTCTGAAACGCCGACGGAGTACCTGGCTCGCGCCCTGGTGGCCATGCGGGCCAGTGGGAGCGCCGTCGCCCGGCTGACGGCTCTCTTTGAGGCGGCCAAGTTCGGTCAGCATCCGGTCGGCGAGACCATGCGGGCCGATGCGATCGCGGCCCTCGAGGACATCGCCCGCACGTTGGCCGTTCCGATATGAACCGGCGCATATGAGCCGTCGCCGTACCGGACGACTGGGTGTCCTTTCGGTCTTGTACACGGCGGCATGCGGCGTCGCCGTGTACAAGTTTCCCGCCCATCGCGTCGCCGTGGCCAGCGCGTGGTTGGGCGCCATCGGCGCCCTGGTCCTCTACCGTCTGGTCGCGGCCGTTTGGGACGCTAACCCGGCCCCGCCGTTGCGTTCATGGCGCCTGCGGACGCCCGCCCGACTCATGAGATGGGCGGTGGTTCGAGCGCGGGCGAGGACACGCCCCGGCTGGCCCCGAGGCAGCATTCCCGCCGAGCTGGCTCGCGTGGAAGGGCTGGTTGTCGACGCGCTCACGACGGCCAGCGGGGTACATCGTCGGCTGCGACCGCTGGCCCGCGACATCGCCGCCGATCGGCTCGGCCTGCAACGCGGCTTGAGAATCGAGACCGGTGGCGACGCGGTCAGGAGGGCCGGCGGCGACCCCCTCTGGGAGCTCATCCGCCCCGACCGGCCGGTACCGCCCGACGGCTTCGCGCCCGGCCTGACCGTGGCCGACCTCGAGGTGGTCGTGAGCGCCCTCGAGAAGCTGAGCTGACATGGACCTCGACGACACGCGCGCCCTGGCTGGCACCATCCTCGATGAGGTCGAGCGGGCCGTGGTGGGCAAACGAGATGCGCTCGAGCTCGTCCTCCTCGGCGTTCTCGGTGACGGACATGTCCTCATCGACGACAATCCCGGCCTGGCCAAGACGCTCATCGCCCGGTCATTCGCCCAGGTGATGGGATTGTCGTTCGCTCGGGTGCAGTTCACCCCGGATCTGATGCCCGCCGACGTGACCGGTTCAGCGGTGTTCAACCAGCGGTTGGGTGACTTCGAGTTCCGGGCGGGTCCCATCTTCGCCAACCTGGTCCTTGGCGACGAGGTCAACCGGGCGCCGCCAAAGACGCAAGCGGCCCTGTTGGAGGCGATGCAGGAACGCCAGGTGACCGTTGACGGAACCACGCACATGCTCGAGCGGCCGTTCCTCGTCTTGGCCACGCAAAACCCCATCGAGTACGAGGGAACCTATCCACTACCGGAGGCTCAGCTCGACCGTTTCCTGTTACGAACCTCCGTCGGCTATCCGACCGCCGACGACGAGTGGCGCATCCTGGAGCGGCGGCTTGACCGCCAGGCGGACGAAGTCGCCCTGCGCTGTGTTGCCACCCGGGAGCAGGTTCTCGGGATGCAACAGTCGGTCGAGACCGTTCACGTTTCCGAGAACGTCGGCAGGTATCTGATCGAACTCGTCGCCAGAACGCGCGACAGCGCCAAGGTGCAAGTCGGCGCCAGCCCGAGGGGAAGCTTGGCCCTGATGAAGCTGTCCCGGGCCCGGGCCGCGCTGGCCGGCCGGGACTTCGTGACGCCCGATGACGTCAAGTCGGTGGCCCTTCCCGCCCTTGCACACCGCGTCGTGTTGCGGACCGAACTCTGGGTGCGTCGGATATCGGCCGCGGAGGTGCTCGCCGAGATCATCGCCGCCGTCCCGACGCCGGTCGCCGACGATCTGCCCCAGGTATGACCGAGCCCACCACCCGGTACGGGACGCCCCGGTTGCGGGCCTACGTCGCCTTGACTGCGGTTGGCCTCCTGGCCGGGCTCCTCTCCGGCCGGCCCGAGCTGGTGGCGCTGGCCGCACCGCTCGCCGTCGTAGTCGCCCTGGGCCTGGTGTGGTCCACATCACCAGACCTGGAGGTCGCCTCCTCGCTCGGCGCCGAACGAGTCGTGCAAGGTGACCGGATCACGCTCACGGTCACCATCACCTCGGCCGTCGGGGTGGCCAGGGTCGAGGTCCTGCCCGTGATCGCCCCCGGCGTCGTGGCGTCCGCCGATGCAGCTCGCGCCCTCCGGCTGATGCCGGGACAGCCGGCGACCATCTCGGCCACGGTGGCCGCCAACCGATGGGGAAACTTTGGTCTCGGCGTGGTGCAGGTCCGCGCCTTCGACCGCCTAGGCCTGACGTACTACGACGGGACCTACGGGCGGCCCAAACCGCTCAAGGTCCTACCCGACGCGGGAACGCTGCGTACGCTCATCAATCCGATCGACACCCAGATCTACGCGGGCGACCTCGTGTCCCGCCGACGCGGCGATGGCATCGAGTTCTCTGATGTTCGGGCCTTCGTGTCCGGGGACCGGGTGCGCGACGTCAACTGGAGGGCCACGGCCCGGTCCGACCGGCTGCACGTCAACCAGCGGCTGGCGGAGCGCAACGCCGACATCGTCCTCTTCGTCGACACCTTCGATGATCTGCGCCAGACCGCGGCCCACACGGGGTCACTCGACGTGGCGGTTTCGGCGGCCGCATCGGCGGCGGCCACATACCTGCGGCGACGGGACCGGGTCGGGCTGGTCGGCTGGGGAGGGTATCTCCAGTGGCTGGCTCCGAGCATGGGTCAGCTTGGGCTCTTCCGCATCGTCGAAACCCTGCTCGAATCGAGGGTGGTGCGCAGCGACGCGCAGCGCGGCATCCGAATCCTGCCGGCGGGCGTCCTTCCGCCCGGCGCTCTGATCGTCGCGGTGACCCCACTGCTCGATCCTCGCACGTTGAACGCCCTGTTCGACCTCAAGGCGCGCGGCACCGACGTGGCCATCATCGAGCTCGACCCCACCGCGTTCGTCGGTCCCGGCCGACGGCCGCAGGAGCAACTGGCTCACCGCCTGTGGCGACTGTCGCGCGAGGGACTCCGGCTGCGGTTCGAGAGCCACGGTGTGGTGGTGGTCGGCTGGGACGGCCATCGTCCCTTCGACGAAGTGATGCGGGAGGTGGAGGCATGCAGGACCAGGTTCCGGCGACGCTCGGGCTGAGCACGGTACGGCGGGCGCCGGTCCGCCTGTTGACGGCGGCAGGCTGCATTGGCGTGGCCCTCGCCGTAGCCCTCGCGCCTCTCGGTTCGCCGGCCACCACCCCTGTCGCGCTGCGGTGGTCCGTCGCCTGCGGGATCGCCGGCTGCGGGCTGGCCGCGGCCGGGCTGGCCGGCTGGAGTCCGGGTGTCGGCTGGTCGGTGCTGCTGCTCGGAACCGGCTACGCCCTCTCCTTGGTCGGCCGGGGGGGTACCACCGACGCAGGCGTCATCGCCATCGCGCCCGCCCTGCTCGTCTCGGCCGAGTTGGGGTACTGGTCACTGGACGCTCGGGGACCAGAGGGCGCCCTCGGCGAGCAGGTCCGGCGCGCTGGACTCGTTCTCGGCCTGGCCGTGCTGGCCTTGTCGGCGGCCACCGCGGTCACCCTCGCCGTCGCGCTACCCGATGCCGGCGGGCTACCGGTGGCCGCGGCCGGCGTGGCCGGTGCCGTCGGACTCGTCGCCACGTTGGCGGTGCTCGCCCGTCGCACCGCGGCGCCGGGCTGATCGCTGA
This sequence comes from uncultured bacterium, assembly GCA_964194255.1. Classification (GTDB taxonomy): domain Bacteria; phylum Actinomycetota; class Acidimicrobiia; order Acidimicrobiales; family CAXMLU01; genus CAXMLU01. The sequence goes on along the minus strand of CAXMLU010000841.1, from coordinate 677 downwards.
CGCTGGCGACCGAGACCCTTTCCCCTCCTAGACTTCGACGAGATGGCCAAGCCGCCGGAACAGCGCATCGCGACCATCCCTAACCTGCTGTCGCTGATTCGGCTGCTGTGCGTGCCCCTTTTCCTCTGGCTTCTCTTCGGGCGCCACGAGCGGTATCACGCCGCTCTTCTCCTCGCTGCGCTGGGCACGACGGACTGGATCGATGGCTACGTCGCCCGCCACTTCCACCAGGAGTCCAACCTGGGCAAGATCCTGGATCCCACCGCTGACCGCCTCCTCCTGTTCACCGGCGTACTCGGCATTTTGATCGACGGTTCGGTTCCGGTCTGGGTGGCGGTCGCCACCATCGCCCGCGAGGGGCTCGTCTCCATTGCCGCGGTCACCCTGGCGATCGCCGGGGCCCGACGGATGGAAGTGCAGTGGGTAGGCAAAGCCGGCACCTTCGGGTTGCTGGTTGCCTTCCCGTTGTTCCTCGCCAGCCATTCCGACGTCGGCTGGCACCAAACGGCCGGCTCGTTGGCCTGGATCTGCGCCGTGCCCGGCCTGTTGTTCTCGTACTACGCCGCCGTCACGTACGTTCCTCTCGCCCGTCAGGCACTAGCGGATGGCAAGGCCGAGCGGCGGGGAGGGGCCTCACCATGAAGGCGGGGATTATGGCCGGTGGCGAAGGCACCCGC
>CAXMLU010000840.1:0-4985 GCA_964194255.1 uncultured bacterium | reverse complement strand
GCCCGCCGGCGGGCATCAGAATTCTCCTGGTCGAAAACTGTGGATCTGTTTCTCGAGGTGGCGGATGAGGCTGTGGCGCTGACCGGTACCCGCCGGGGCTCAAGGATCGCAGGCAGGTCCACATTAGCTCGTCGGAAGACCGAAGCAATCGTCGACCTGCGCGATCAGGCCCTACCAGGACCCACCGACATCAAGCAAGCCACGCACGGATGAGAACCTCGCAGTGAGCTCTGTGCCGCATTCGATCGAACTCACGATCGTTGTCCCAGCCTTCAACGAGGCGGCTCGGTTGCCGGTTCACTTGCCCCGGGTACTCGATGCCATCGACAGTCGTTCCACGGAGCTGATTGTCGTTGACGACGGGAGTACTGACGGGACCGCCGACTTGGCGGAGACCCTCCTCGGCTCCCGACCTTCGGCGTCGGTAATTCGACTGCCGAGGAATCAAGGCAAGGGGGCGGCCGTCCGTGCGGGCGTGGCCAAATCCCGGGGGGCGGCGATTGCGTACATGGACGCCGATCTCGCTGCAGATATCGCGGATCTGCCCCTTCTCCTGAACGCCCTACAGACGGCTCACATCGCCATAGGCTCAAGGGCCGTGGCCGGCTCGGTCACCAAGGGTGCCACTCTGGCCCGCATCTGTATGGGCCGCACGTTCAACCGAATGGCGCGGTCGGCGACCAGCCTCCCCATCCTGGACTTCCAATGCCCCTTCAAGGCCATGCGCGGCTCGACGGCAAGGCTGCTTTTTCATCTAACCACGCTCAATCGCTACGCGTTCGACGTCGAGATCCTCGCGTTGGGCGATCGCCTCGGCTTCGAAATCGTTGAGGTTCCGATCCATTTCGAGGCCGTCGCCGGAAGTCACATCCGGCCGTTCTCCGACCCCCTGACGATGGCCGCCGACCTGTTGCGCATTCGATCTCGCCGCGTTGATGAACACTCCGTCTGGGCCGTCAGCTGGGACAGCGGAGGTGCGGACCTCGATGAGTCCGCTATCGCTCTTGAAGCTCTCGTGCCGCCGAACACTGGACCAGTGATCCGCTCAAAGACGGGTACGACTATCCTCCTGCCGTTTGCAGAACAGTCAGAAGCCGAGCGCATCGCGGCTGCCATTCGGCACCGGGCGCGAGGATTCGCTGTGCGTACGGTTGTTCTCAGCGTGTCGGATCTTCTCGGCCACAACGTTGCACTTGTAGCGACGCGGGAGTCGACCGTTCAAAGCGGAGGTCTGCTCAGACCTACCGGATCGACGTAACCGCGTCCTCGAGGAGCGACTCCGCGTCGAGCCTGGATAGGTCTCTTGCACGGATCGACAGCGTCGAGGGACCTCCCTGGAGACCGACGGCTCCGAATGCGAGCGCAGAGCGACCACGGGCCACAGGGTAAAACTCGACCGAACACACTCCGGGCATGCGTTGGCGTCCGACGTTGGAAACGAGCAGCGAGTCAGACATGCGCGCCGCCAGGGGCCGAGTGAGTGGGAGCCATCGCGGCGCGGACACCAGCTCGAACGGTTCACGCGGATCGATCAGCGCAGACCGCACGGCCGCTTCCACCGAGTCGCCAGCGGCCAAATCGACGCGCCGATAGGTCGCGGTATTTCCGACGCCGCGTCCGCCGATACCCAGCGACAGACCTATACGCTGCCACGGCCCACCAGCCGCTCGGTTGTGCCTGCTGACCGCGGCTATGCATGCTGTGGCGACTCGCACGGTGATGTCCGGTCCTTCCAGGTCGACGATGGAGGAAGCGAAGGATTCATGGCTTGGCGATATGACCGTCGGAGTCACCACGTCCGCCGGGCGGAGAAGCCTTGAGAGCAGCTCTCTCCGACGCGGACGCTGGTCGCCAACCGATCCCTCAGACAAGCTGACTTCTGCTTGGGGCACGTCCCCACCAAGGAGGGCCCGCAGTACGGCCACCAGCCCGAGCCCATCGAGAGCTGCGTGGTGACAGACGACGGCTAGGCGCCTCCTCTCCGGGCTCAGCACAACTCGGACCGGAGCCTCTTCGGCGAGTATGAACGGTGCACAGAGAGACGGTTCATCGAGGGGCTCCCCCTCCACCACCTTTACCGATGGAGGCTCGCCGCCGCCCCAATAGTCGCCTTCGAGACGAGCTCCGATGATCGGTAGGACCTCGTGAAGATCTCTTAACCTTCGCTCGAGCAAGGTCCGGTCAACGGCAACAGCGTCGCGGTGCAGGGTGGATTCTTTCCACGAAGCGACCGCAATAATCGCCCACGAGGAACGCTGATCCGGATGGCGAAGGACAGCCAAGCCGTGCCGAGGCACGGGCTGCCTCGACCCTGGCCCGAGTCGGCCGTCAACCACGCTGAATTCGTGCATGAACCAGACCCGTCTGAACCGAGCCCGCCAGGTTTGGGGTGAGAAGCGGACAGGGGTCCGGGAGTGGACCGTCCAGGCGCCAGACCACCTCCATCACGTCGTCAATCGCTTGATGCCGACAAGCCCAATCTGTCTCGCGCCATCGGGTGCGAGGCCCGTTTCGGCTACTTTGGGGCGCCACAGTCCATGGACAGACCGAAGGGGTGGCGGGAATCTCGTCGCAAGGAAGCCGCCGGGGCGACGAGCTCGGCTCACCGGTCCTCCATGTCGAGTCGGCCGCGGTTCTGACCCAACCAACGCGAACGGCCAACGCCCCGCAGGCGACAAGCGAGGGAGTGCCTCCCGACCACTTGCCATCCGATTCTGGTGTCAGCCGTCGCCGCTTCACCTTGGCCGCGGTCCTCGGACTTCTGGTCGCTACTCCCGCGTATCTGTCGGTCTTGTGGGGTGGCCGTCTCAATCCGCTGCGGACATACTACTCCGATCGTGTCTTCTCCAACTTCTATGACCTCCAAGCCCGAGCACTTTTTCACGGTCACTGGTACGTGCCAAAGGGCAGTCTGCATATTGAGGCGTTCATCGCTCATGGCCACGAGTACACCTACTTCGGTCCGTTCCCCGCGCTTCTCCGCATGCCGATTTTGGCGGTCACGAGCAGTTTGGACGGACGGTTAACGGCGCCGTCAATGCTGGTGGCCTGGATCGTCACCGGCCTATTCACCTGCCTGTTGCTCTGGAGGGTTCGAATACTCCTTCGCGGCACATCTCCACTAGGTCGGGTCGAGGCCGGTGCTTACGGCGCGCTGATCGCAACCGTCATGAGTGGCTCCGTATTGCTGTACCTGGCCGAGGTTCCGCTTGTCTACAACGAGGACCTCGCATGGGGCGTTGCGATGACAATCGCGGCACTATTCGCACTGCTCGGCGTATTGGAGCAACCTTCGGTCCGTCGGGTGGCGGTGACCGGTGCCCTCATCTTGGCGACGAACCTGGCTCGCAGCACGCTGGGATGGGCTTGTGTAATCGGCGCGGTATTGGCTGCCGTGTGGCTCGCCCGGGGACACGGTGGCCGAGAGCGCCGGCGATGGTGGCGTCATGTGCTGGCCGCCGGTCTGATACCGCTTGTCGCCAACATGTATGTGACCTGGGCCAAGTTCGGTATGCCTTTCGGCCTGCCAATGAGTTCGCAGGTCTGGACGCAGATCGACGTGCACCGGCGGCAGTTCCTGGCGGCCAATGGTGGCAGAGCGTTCAACGTTCGCTTCCTCCCCAGCACGCTCCTCGCATACTTGCGACCGGACGGAATTCGGTTGACTCCGGTGTTCCCGTTCGTGACCTTGCCCCCAGCTGCGCCTCGGGCCGTGTCCGGGGTCGTCCTCGACCAGACCTACCGCACTGCCAGCATTCTCGCCTCGATGCCGTTGCTCACCCTTCTGGCATCGTGGGGCCTCGTCGCCTCCTTTTTCGGCGCGTCGCAGCGCGGCGCAAGACTCCTGCGCATCCCTCTTCTGACCGCGGGCGCGGGCATCTCAGGCGTACTCGTTTGGGGATACGTCGCCAACCGATATCTGGCCGACTTCGTGCCACTCCTGTGTCTCGGGAGCGCGGTGGGACTGGTGGACCTGTGGCACCGCATCGAAGCCCCTAAACCTCGGGCGGCCGTCCGTAGCCTGGCTCGCCGGCCAAGTGTAGGTCGCAATCGCTTGGCCCTCTCTCTCGGGGTAGTCGCGCTGGCTTTTTTTGGCATCGTGGCAAATGTTGGGATAGCCAGCGCCCCAACAAATGCGATCGTTTGGCGAGGGCCGCCAGTACGGCGGTACGTGCATCGTCAGGAGACGCTGAGCCGCCTGACAGGGCACCCCCTCTCACGCAATGTTGTCCGCGGATCGCGGTTGCCCGTGTGGGCGCCAGCCGACCAGCTGTTTGTGCTCAACCGGTGCGCCGCGCTCTATCTCTCTGACGGCGAGATATATCGCACATGGATCCCGGTGGACTTCGGGCCCGGCCTCCGCGAGGTCTTCGACATCACGTTCCATCAGGCGCCGATACAGCGAATTTCGCGGCCGCTCATCGACATCGGTCAGAGTCTCGTCAGCACGGTTCTGGTGGAGCAGCTCGGCAGCCAGATGCGGCTCACCGTGATCGATCCACTGTATCCGACCACCGACAGTTGGATGCCAGTCGAGCTGGGCAGGCCGTATCGCGTCACGATCGACGCGGACACGCAACTACATACGGTGGCGATCTCGGTGGCTGGTCGCGAAGTAATCGCAACCGCGATCTCAACAGGCGAGGACCGAGTGCTGGCGCACCCCTTGGAACCGGGTGACAGCGGACCTCCTCCCCTCATCACGGTCGTGTCGCGACCAACCCCTCAGTCTCCACTGTGTCGATCCCTCAGGTGAGGATCTCTGAAGAACCTGCTCGGTGGACGACCGTGTGCATTTTCTCGAGGTGCATCACGCAGTTCCACGTGGCGACCTCTCGAAGTCCGGGCACCTTCACGATCCAATGCTGCGACGGGTAGTAGCGAGGGTACGCTCGCACCAAGCGCAACCGCGGACGGGCCTTTACGCTGGCTAGCACGGACCCGACATGGGTTGGGAACAGTCCCACACCTGTCTCTTATACACA
>CAXMLU010000839.1:0-6210 GCA_964194255.1 uncultured bacterium | reverse complement strand
TTCACCTGGGAGCACGACGCCCACCTGTACTACAAGCGACTGCTCACCATCCAGCAATCCCTCGGTGGCGCCGCTCACCACCTCGAAGAACTCGCCTGCGTCATCCTCGACTGAGGGCGCTGCCGGGGCAGGCGGCCCGCGCGCCATTTCATTGGGTCGCTCGCGATATCCCGGCAGTCCCCACAGCACAGCTGCCGCTCGACCTGAGACGACCACTCCCCTTCCCGTGTCGAGCACGCCAGCCATGCACCGCTGCTCGAAACTCCGGCTGCTCCCCGCGATGCGCAGAACTCGCCTCCCCAGCACCTCGACCTCGCCAGTCTCGAGTCGGTAACGGACCATGTACGGGGTCACGCCGTGCTCAGTCGCCTGAGCTCCGGAGAAGAGACCGTGCTGCGTGGCCGCCAGGGCCAGCGGCGCGGGCGTTAGACCCCTCATGGCCACCACCCTGCGGACGGCGTGTGACCGCGAGCGCCCGGCGAGGGGATCGCCGCCGGCGGCGGCGACAGCTGACCCTATCGGCGGTGGGTCAAGAGGAGGCAGCCGGCGAGGGGACCGCCGCCGGCGGCGGCGACGGCGACTTCGGGGGTGCCGGCGACCTGACGGGCGCCGCCCTCGCCCCACAGTTGGACGCATGCTTCATGGAACAGTCCGAAGCCGTGGAGCCGTCCCGAGGACAGCTGGCCGCCGTGGGTGTTGACTGGAATCGGGCCCTCGAGGGCGATCGCCTTGCCGTCTTCGATGAAAGGCCCGCCTTCGCCTTTGCCGCAGAAGCCGAGGGCCTCGATCCAGGCTAGGGCAATGAAGCTGAAGCCGTCGTAAACCTCGGCCACCTGCACGTCACTGGGGGTCAACGAGGTGCGGGTCCACATCATGGCGGCCGCGTCACGCAACGCCATCGTCGTCAGGTCGTCCCACTGATCCCACGACGGCCTGCCGTGGATGGCCGAACCGACCGCCTCGACCTGGATGGGGCTACGGCGGAGGCCCGACACGGCATCGGCGCTTGACACGATGATGGCGGTGCTGCCATCTGCAGGAACATCGCAGTCATACAAGCAGAACGGGTCCGTGATCATCCTGGCATTGAGATAGTCGTCCAGCGACATTGGATCGCGATAGATGGCCTTCGGGTTGAGACTGGCATTGCGACGCTCCGTCAATGCGATCTGGGCCAGCTGCTCGCGCGTCGTGCCGAACTCGTAGAAGTGACGGCGGGCGTTCATGGCGATCCAGTTCGCGGCCGAAGGCGCGCCGAAGGGAAGGCTCCACTGCATGAAACCGCCGGCCCGGAAGTTGGCCGATGCCGAACCACCCGCGGTAACGCTTGCCCGTCCGCCCGACCCTTGGGCCGTCGACTCCCAGACCGTCCGGAAACACAGCACGTGCTTGGCCAGACCGCAGGCCACCGCCGCGCACGCGTTGATGACCGAACCCAGCTGGGAGGGAAGCTCCAACCCGCCGGTATACCAGTTGAGGTTCAGCCGCAGTGCGTCCTGAACGTCGGTGACACCGGCTCCCGAGAACCCGGGAGGGCTATCCATTCCGCCGGGGTAGGTGGCAATCCCGTCGATATCGGCGCGCGTGAGCCCGGCGTCGTCCATCGCCGCCAGACAGGCGTCAAGGGTGAGATCGATCCCGGTGCGGTTGAGGCGGCGGCCGACGGCCGACTGCCCGATGCCCGTAATCGTCGCCCGCCGCTCGGGAACCTCGATCATGTCGCCGCCACGGCGCGGGGCGCGAACAGCGGGATCCACACGTCGTCGTGGTGTTCGAAGCGGACCTCCACCGGCATGCCCACGTATACGGCCTCCGTTGGGCATTCCACGATGTTCGTCATCAGACGCACGTCCGGTTGCTCCTCGATTTCCACGATGGCAATGACGTACGGCGGATCGAAGCCCGGGATCCACGGCTGGTAGTTGACCGTATATGTCGCGACCGTGGCGCGACCACTCACCGCTTGGGGCGCGACGTTGCGCGACAGGCAGCGCGGGCACACCGGCGAAGGCGGATGAATGAAGTAGCCGCAGTCGCCGCAGCGCAGGAAGCGAAGCTCGCCGGATTCGCCTCCCGTCCAGAAAAACTCGGTGTCCGGGTTGACCTTGGGCAGGATCCTGAACGGCGTCATTCGTCGGCGTCGTTGTCTGGCGACGGGGCGCTGTCGAACCCGCGACGCGCGAACGGCAGCGCCTGCACGGCCGGCAGCAGTCCGAACCCCGGGACGGTCAGCATGATGGATCCCACCACCTCTTCCCAGGTGGCGCCGACTTCCTTGGCCAGCATGGCGTGGCGCTGTACGCCCTCGTTGTTGCGCAGGGCGACGGTGCAGACCATGCGAATCAGCTCATGGGTCTTGCGGTCCGGGGCCCGCAACGAATCGATCTGGGCCATCCATGCGTTTTGTGCCTCGTGCAGGGCCGGGAAGACGTCGTGCAATGGCCGCTCGAACGGGAAGTTCCAATCCTGGTCGTCGATTGGGGCCACTGACGCCAGCCTACGCGGCGGTCGGCCGGAAGACGGGCAAGGTGATCTCGTCGGTCTCCTGTCGGAAGGTGACTTCGAGCGCCATGCCGATCGCCAGTTGCTCGAACGGACAATCGACCACGTTCGTCATCATCCGCGGCCCCTCATCCAGATCGACGACGGCGGCCACGTAAGGGACGCGTCCGGGAAATGGCGGGAGATCGTTCTGGTAGACCACCGACCAGGTATACAGCGTGGCCCGGCCGCTGGCCTCCTCCCAACCCACCTGGTCGCTCCAGCAGTAGGGGCAGAATGGCCGCGGGTAGTAGTGAGCACCTCCGCACGCCGAGCACCTGCCAATCAGCAGTTTGCCTTCCCGCGTCGCCTCCCAGAAGGGCCGGCTGGCGTCGTCGGGGGTGGGTAGATCGAAACGCGGGCCGGTGACCGGGGCCAGCGGCGGCGAGACGCCGGGGGCAGAGCTGATCCCTGGCATGGGTCAGCCGCGGACGGGAAGCTCGGCGACGGCCTCACCCGCCACCTTTGGCTCGCCGTCCTGGTTGACGAGCGTGCACTCCAGGTCCACCATCTTGGCCCCGCCGTCCTCCCGCTTGGCCTTCACCACGACCTGGCTGGTGAGGACCTCACCGGGCCACGTCTGCTTGACGAAGCGGACCTTGTACGAGCGGAGGTTGCCGATGCCCACGAAGTCGGTGATGGCCTTGGCCAAAAGTCCGGCGGAGAACATGCCGTGGCCGAAGACGCTGGGAAGCCCGGCTGCCTTGGCCTTGACCTCGTCGTGATGCATGGGGTTGAAGTCACCCGATGCCCCGGCGTACATCACCAGGTCGGTGCGGGTTAGCTCATGACTGACCTGGGGCCCGGTATCGTCTTCCTTGACCTCATCGAAGAACAGCTTCTGCTCAGCCATGTTCCCCTTGCTACCGAACCCTGACATGGCTGTCAACTTCGGCGTGCGCCCCGAAGGAGGGCCCGGGCGGGTGCCCAGATCACTGCCTGACCAGTGGGCGTCTCGCAGCCGCCGTTTGAGCACCTTTCCGTTGGGATCACGGGGCAAGGTGTCGATCAGCTCGATCAGTTCGGGGCACTTGAAGTCGGCCAGCCGTGAGCGGCACCATCCCGCCAGATCGCCGTCGGTGACGGAGGAGCCGGATCGCAACTCGATCATGGCCTTCAGGCGCTCACCCAGGCTCGGATCAGGGACACCGAAGACGGCGCAGTCCACGACGTCGGGGTGGAGGTACAGAACTTCTTCCACCTCCCGCGGATACACGTTGACGCCGCCTCTGATGACCATGTCCGAGGCGCGGTCGGTCACGTAGAGGTAGCCGTCGGCGTCGACGTGGCCGATGTCGCCGACGGTGAACGCGTCCTCCAACCACGCCTCATCGGTCTTGGACGGGTCGTTGTGGTAGTGGAAGCGAGCTCCCCCGGCGGGAGCGACGTAGATGAGCCCGGTCTGCCCGGCGGACAGCGCCTCGCCCGACGAGGAGATGATGCGGACGCCCACTCCGGGCCAGGGCGTGCCGACGCTCCCGGGCCGGTCCAGCCATTCCGTCGGCGATATGCGGGTGGCGCCACCCTCGCTCATTCCGTAGAGCTCCCAGATCTCGGCGGGCGCAAGGGCGTCGATGATTCGTCGTTTCACGGCCACCGGGCACGGGGCCGCGGCGTGGACGATCAGCCTGAGGCTGGAGAGATCTCGATCGGCGGCGCCGTGCTCCAGCAGGCGAATGAAGTGGGCGGGAACCATAAACGCCCGGGTGACATGGTGGCGCTCGACCAGGTCGAGCCAAGCGGCGGCGTCCCACGCCGGCATGACCACGGTCGTGGCACCGACGTAGAGGGCGGTCATCGTCCATCCGCCCGGCCCGGCGTGGTACGCGGGCCCACACAGCAGGTGCACATCGCCGGCGGTCCAGTCCCAAAGAGCGACCTGGCTGAGCTGGCCGCGTTCGACCGAGGTCGGGTCTGAGGCGAACGACCGGTGCACGACCCCTTTGGGCCGGCCGGTTGTACCCGAGGTGTAGAAGACGGGGGAGAAAGAGGCCGGAGCGGTGAGCGACGCCGGCGAAGGTCCGGCCGACGCCAACGCGGCTTCGTAGTCGTCGTCGCCCGAGCCGCCCACGACGATTCGATCGCAGGAGGGCACCCGTTCCGCCACCGCGGCTACCTTCGACCACACCGCGTCGTCAGTGACAAGTACCTTCGCGGTTGAGTCCGACAAAATCCACGTCAGCTCGTCGGTCTTCAAGTGGAAATTCACCGGCACGACGGAAGCCCCGACCTTGGAGGCCGCCGTGCCTGCCTCGAAGAACTCCGCGCCGTTCGGGAGCATGATCGCCACTCGGTCGCCAGATCGAACGCCTCGCTCCGTAAAGGCATGAGCGAGCCGCGTGGACCGCTCGTCCAGTTGATTGTAGGAGAGAACCTTCTCGCCCACGATGAGCGCCGGTTTGTCGGGGATGGCTTCGGCATGGGCGGAGATGCCGTCGGACCACTTCACCGGTTCGCGTCCCGCGGCAATCCGAGGAGTCGTTCGGCGATCACGTTGCGCTGGATCTCACTCGTCCCCCCGGCAATCGTCAAGCAACGGTTGGCGAGGAACCCGTACGCCCAAGTCTCCGCCTCGCCGGAGAGCTCACTCCCAGCCGGCCCCAGCAGTCCGAGCCCGACCTCCTGGACCCGCTGCTCGTGCTCGACGCCCGCCAGCTTGCGGACGCTTGATTCTGGACCGGGATCGGCGCCCGACAAGGCCCGCAACGTCATGCGATGGGCCAACAGCGCCAAGGCCTGACCTTCGACCAGCAACTCGGCCACCTCGTCGACACTCACCGGGTCGGCCTCGGGATGGCGGCCGAGCCAGGCGAGGAGGGCCTCGACGCCGAACCCGAACGACGAGCCGCTGGACATGGACACCCGCTCGTTGGCCAATGTGGTGCGAGCCAGCTTCCATCCATCGTCAACGTTGCCCACGACACAGTCGTCGGGCACGAACACGTCGGACAGGAACACTTCGTTGAACATGGCATGCCCCGTGAGTTCTCGCAGCGGACGAATGTCGAGACCAGCCGTGCCCATATCGAGGAGGAAATAGGTGATGCCCTCGTGCTTGGGAGCCATGGGGTTGGTGCGCGCCAAGCAGATTGCCCAGTCCGCCTCCTTGGCCATCGAGGTCCAGACCTTCTGCCCAGAAAGGAGCCAACCTCCGTCGACGCGTACGGCCTTGGTCGAGAGCGATGCCAGATCGGATCCCGCGCCGGGCTCGCTGAACATCTGGCACCAACTGATCTCGCCGTTAAGCGTCGGGCGCACCCAGCGCTCCTGCTGCTCTGGGGTCCCGTGGGTGATGATGGTCGGCAGCGCCCAAGCCCCCACGGCCAGGTTTGGACGGCGAATCTTGGCCGAGGCGAACTCCTCGTCGATCACCAACTGCTCGACCGGCCCGGCTGCCCTCCCCCACGGTCGAGGCCAGTACGGCACGAGGTAGCCCTCGTCGGCCATCCGCCGCCGCTTGGCGTCCCGGTCCACCCCCGACAACGAATCAAGGAACTCGCGGGTGGCTTGGCGCAGCGGTGTCGCCTCGTCGCCGAGATCGACCTCCAGGCTGCGGCGGGTCCCGGCCAGGGCCAGCCGGACCGCCCGGGCCCGCCAAGTCGGCGGAGAGCCAAGCAGCTGGCGGACGGCAGTGGCCCGCTTGAGGTAGAGGTGGGCGTCGTGCTCCCA
>CAXMLU010000838.1:0-2796 GCA_964194255.1 uncultured bacterium | reverse complement strand
CGGCTGGGGTGGGACCCAGCCGGCACGCGATGAGGGCTCGCCCGAAGAGCCATGAACACAGCTACTCGGGTGCGGGGAGATCGATGACGAAGCGACTCCCGCTCGGGCGGCCCGGCTCGTAGCGAATCGATCCTCCGAACGCTTCGAGGGTGCGCTCAGTGACGGTAAGGCCCAAACCCGATCCGCCGCGGACCGCTCCCCCCGCCCCCCTGGTGAAGGGTTGAAAGAGCCGGTCGATGAGGTCCGGCGCAACTCCTGGTCCGTCGTCGGCAACAGTGATCGTGACCCCCTCGTGATGGGCAACGGCTTCGATCTCAATGAGGGGACCGCCGTAGCGGTAGGCATTAGTGAGGAGATTGACGACGACCTGGCTGAGCCCGACCGGCTCGACCCGGACCTGCAGATCTGGCGCGATGCTGGTCCGAACCCGTACGTCGGCCGGGGGCGGCGCCGTCTCCAGCGCTTCTACGACCACGTCGTCCAGGGCGATGACTTTCATCGACGCCAGGTCGCCGGAGTTGTCGATGCGGGCCAAGTCGAGAAGGTGTCCGATCAGCCCCGACATGCGCTCGCCCTGGCGACCCAACGCCCCAAACGCGAAGTCGAGCTCGTCGGGAGTCATGGCGTGACGATGCTGCTGGAGGGTGCTGGCCATTCCCACCAGGGTGGTTACGGGCGTCCGCAGTTCGTGGGCGGCTGCGGCAATGAAGAGAGCCTGGGCGGCCGCGAACTTGTCGCGCTCCGCCTCGGCTCGCTTGCGTTCGCTGATGTCGGTGTGCACCGCGATCCAGACCGGCCCGTAGTCGGGATGGTCGAAGGTCGATAGCCGTGCCTGGCACCACAACGTCGATCCGTCGCGACGGAGGCTGTGAACCTCGCCGCTCCACGAACCCGTGCGCCGCAACGCGTCAATCATCTCTGCCGCCGCCTCCGCCGGGCGCCGTCGCTCATCCGGGGCGTTGAGCATCGAGACCGAGGTTCCTTCGAGCTCGCCCGCTTCGTAGCCGAACAACTTGGCGAAGGTTGGGTTGGCGTAGACGATCGTCTCATCCGCGGCGCGGTAAATGGCGACGCCTTCGGCCATGTTGGCCACGATGATGCCCTGGAGGCGCAACTCTTGCTCGGCGGCGCGTTGCTTGGTCACGTCCCTGGCGGTGCCCCGGAGTCCAGTGCGCCGGCCCTCGACGCCGACGATCACCTGACCACGCCACGCCAGTCGTTTGGGCTGGCCCCCTGCCGGATCGACGCGGATCTCGAGTTCGAACTCCCCGCCCTGCTGCCATGCTTGGCCGATGGTCGCCCAGAGGAGTTCCGCCTCGGCCGAACCGATGCGAGCGACGAAACCCTCGGGGTCGTCCACGGCGGTCCCGGTCGGCCAATCGAAGAGCCGGTACATCTCCTCCGACCAGGCCACCTCGCCCGTGGCCGCATCCCACTCCCAGCTGCCGACCGCGGCCAGACGTTGAGCGTCGATAAGGCGCTGCTCGTCACGGGCCAGGCGCTCCAGCAACTTGCGAGCCCGGGCCGCCTCGTAACGCAGCTCCAGCTGCCCGACAACCTGGCCGGCGAGGGAGCGGAGGGCATCAAGGTCGTCGGATGACAACCGGCGCGGCTCGGTGTCAAGCACGCACACCGCTCCCACCGTCGCTCCGCTCTCGGACACCAACGGCACGCCCGCGTAGAAACGCACACCAGGTGGACCGGCGACGAGAGGGTGCTCGGCCCATCGAGAGTCGGCGCGGGTGTCGACCACCACGATGGGTGCCCCCGACACCGCATCGGGGGCGAAGAAGGGGGCGTCGATCGCCAGCGCGATGAGGTCGTCACCGGACAACCTCGGGCCGGCGAGCGAGTTGGTGACGGCACAACGCCGCCGGCCGACGTCGAACAACGTGACCGCGGCCATGGGCGTCCCACACACCCTGGTCGCCAAGCGGGCGATGTCATCGAGCGTGGCGTCGGGTACGTCCTCAAACCCCTTGCCGAGCAGTCGCTGCGCTCCCTCCCCAGCCATGGTCTCTCCCGCCCCGTTACGAGTGCGTTCGCCGGTCGCTGCACCGTGCATATCGGTCACCGTGAGGAGGTCATGAGCGCCTAGTCGGACTATTGTGTCTATAGCCCGGTGGGTTTTTGAGCATGTTACCCACTCGACGTGATGCTCGGGGTACGACGCCATTGGCCCGGGAACGCCACCCCGCCGTGGCATACGGTGGACCCGTGAGCTCGTCTCCCTCAGCGGTCAGCCTGCATCCCGACGCCGTCCCGCTCGAATTTCTCCTCGGGAACTGGTCCGGCGCGGGCACCGGCCAGTACCCCACCATCGCCACCTTTCGCTATGGCGAGGAGATCCGGTTCTGGCATGTGGGGAAACCCTTCCTGGCGTACAGCCAGCGCACATGGAGCCTCGACGACGGACGGCCGCTCCACGGCGAGGCGGGCTACTGGCGGACACAGCCGGGGGGCCGCGTCGAACTCGTCTTGGCTCATCCGACCGGGCTGGTCGAGATCGAAGAGGGTATCGTCGACGGCACCCGGATTGATCTGACCAGTTCTCTGGTGGGCCGCACGTCGAGCGCCGTTGAGGTGAGCTCGCTCGCCCGCCGGCTGACCGTGGAGGGTGGGGCGTTGACCTATACCCTCGACATGGCCGCCGCCGGCCAGAGATCGCAGCTCCACCTGACCGCCGAGCTCAGAAGGTCCGCCTGAGACCCGGCTAAGACGGCGGACCCCACCAAGCCGAAGCGGGACGAGAACACCCGCCGGTCCACTCCATACGCCCTGTCTCTTATACACATC
>CAXMLU010000837.1:0-6028 GCA_964194255.1 uncultured bacterium | reverse complement strand
GCCTGATCGGCGAGGATCTCGACCTGTCCTGGCGAGCCCAGATCGCCGGCGCTCGCGTCATCGTCGCCCCGGCGGCCAGAGTCCGCCATCTGGAGGGACTGACCAGCGGCCGGCGGACGCGGGTCCTCGACCGGTCAGCACCCGACAACGAGGAGCTTGACCGACTGGGCTCGCGGCACCGGTTGCGGGCGGTACTCAAGAACTACGGCGTGGTTCACCTGCTGCGCGTCCTGCCCCAGGCGGCCGCCTTCACGGTCGCCCGGATGCTGCTGGCCGTCGTCACCGGTCATCCGCGCCGAGCCCGAGCCGCGGCCGGGGCGTGGACGTGGAATCTCCGCCGGTTCGGCGACCTGCGCAGGGCGAGAAAGGGCGTCCGCCGGATCCGGGCCGTGGCCGACGCGGAGGTTCGCCATCTTCAGATGCGCGGTACCCTCATCAGCGACGTCTTCAGGTCGGCAGTGGACCGAGGATGGCGAGACCGGTCCAGCGCGCCGCTCGGCGTGGATGTCGACGCACTGCGCGAGGGGGGGCTGAAGCCGTGGCGCCTGCCGATCGCGGTGTGGGGCGCCGTGGTGGTCGTGCTGGCCATCGGGACTCGCCGCCTGATCAGTGGATCGCTGCCCGGAGTCGGTCAGCTGGGCGTGTTCCCGCACAGCCCGGCCACCCTCCTGCGCCTGTACGGCTCGGGGTGGCGGCCCGACGGGCTCGGCTCGGCCACCCCTGCGCCGGTCGCCTTCGGCCTGCTGGGCATGGCCGGGACGCTGCTCGTCGGTGCCATGGGTTTGCTGCAAAAGCTGCTGGTGTTGGGAGCGCTTCCCGCCGGGATCGCAGGCGCCTACCGGCTGACCCGACCGTTCGGATCGAGAGGTGCCCGCCTGGCCGGGGTGGCCGTCTACGCCCTGGTCCCCGTTCCGTATAACGCGCTGGCCCACGGCCACTGGTCGGGATTGTTGACCTATGCGGCCGCGCCGTGGCTGCTGGCCGGGCTGGCGGCGGCGACCGACACCCTGCCGTACCGCCGGGCCGGGGACACGTTCGGGCGCCAGGTGGTCTCCCTGGGATTGCTCATCGCCGTCTTGGGGGCGTTCGTGCCGGCGGCCCTGGTCTTGGCCATCGTCCTGGCCGTCGCCGTGATGGTCGGCTCGCTTCTGGCCGGCGGCTGGCTGGGCGGACTCCGGGCCGTCGCAGTGGCGGTGACGGCGTCCGCCCTAGCCGCGGTCCTGCTGGCCCCCTGGTCGATCGACGTCCTGCGCTCGCCCGGTCGCGGGCTGTTCGGGGTGGCCGGGGCGCCGGCCGCCGGCCTCGGGCTCGGCGCTGTGCTGCAGTTCAAGTCCGGTCCGGTCGGCGCGGGAGTGTTGGGGTGGGCATTCCTGGTGGCCGCGGCTCTTTCCCTGGTCATCGGCCGGTCCTGGCGGCTGGCCTGGGCGGTCCGGGCGTGGTCGGTGGCCCTCACCTGCTGGGGTCTGGTGTGGGCGGGCGGTCGGGGCTGGGGGCCGGCGACCGACCCGGAGGTGCTCCTCGCCGCGGCCGCGGCCGCTTTGGCCGTGGCTGCCGCCCTGGGCGTGTGTGCCTTCGAGGATGACCTGCCCGCGTACCGGTTCGGCTGGCGACAGGGCGCTTCGGTGGTGGCGCTGGTGGCCGCCATCTTGGGGGCGCTCCCGACGGCGGCGGCGGCCATCAACGGGCGTTGGTACGCGCCGCGCCAGGACATCGCCGGCGCCCTGAACTGGATGCCCGATCATCGGGCCGAGGGCGCCTTCCGCGTACTGTGGGTGGGCGACCCGGATGCATTGCCCCTGGGCGGATGGCGGTTGCAGGCCGGCACTGCGTATGCCCTGTCCGAGGGCGGCGTCCCCGATGCCCGCAATCTCTGGCCGCCGTCGCGACCGGGAGCGGCCCATCTGGTGGTCGAGGATCTGAGACTCACCCGCGCCGGTGACGTCACCCGCCTCGGGCGACTGCTGGCGCCCCTCGGCGTGCGCTATCTCGTCCTGCCGCTTCGGGCCGCGCCGGGGGCGAGCCGGGGCCGCCTGGTGCTCCCGCCCGCCGACCTGATCGACGCGCTGGCCACCCAGGTGGATCTGCGGTCGGTGCAAACGGACGCTTCGCTCATTGTCTATGAGAACGCGGCCTGGGGGCCGGCCCGCGAGCTGCTGCCCGCGCCGGCCGTCCCGGCCAGTCGCCAGAGCGGCCCGCGGGCGGCGGAGGCCGCCGACCTCACCGGCGCCACCCCGGTGCTCGGCGCCCAGCACGGACCCGCGTCGTTCACCGGCCGGATTCCGTCGGCCGGTGACGTTTACGTGGCGGCCGCGGCCGCGCCGGGGTGGAAGCTCACCGTCGGGCGCCATTCCGCGCCGCGGCGCCGCGCCTTCGGTTGGGCCCTCGCGTTCACCGCCATCGCGGCCGGACCGGCTTCCCTCTTCTATCGCACCCCGTGGACGCGTCCCCTGGCCCTGGCCGGACAACTCGTCCTCTGGCTGGCCGCCATCGCATGGACGATTCGGCGGCGCTCGAGGCCAGGCCATGTCCGGTCGGCCCACCGTCGAGGGCGCAGCCAATGACAGGTGTCCACGAGGCCAGATCCCGTCGCTTGCCCGCCATCGTGGCGATCGGGGCGCTGCTGGTCGCCGGCGGTGTGGCCGATCGAACGGGGCGGCCCCGCCTTCCATCGGTGGCCGCCGGCCGGTCTGCGGCCGGCGTCGGCATGCCGGTGGCGGCGCCGCCATCAGCGCTGTCCTCCTCATGGTTCTGCTCGTTCGGCCCGGTATCCGCGGATGGGGCCGCCCGTAGCGTCATCGTCCTTGCGAACCCGGGTGCGGCTCCGGCCACGGGCACGATCACCCTGGTGACGAGCGACGGACCGGTACGCGATCAGCCGGTCACGATCCCTCCCCGGTCGCGAGTCGCGGTCCCCGAGCAGGACCTGGGCACGGCGAGCTTCGTAGCCGGTCTCGTCGAGATCGACGGCGGAGGAGTGGCCGTGGAGCAAGCCGTGGCCGGGTCCGCCGGCGGCGGCGCTTCGCCTTGCGCGTCCTCGGCGTCGGAGCAATGGCATTTTGCCGACGGCACCACCGCCAAGGACGACACCTTGTTGGTGGGGTTGTTCAACCCGTTCGCCGACGATGCGGTCGTTGACTTCAACTTCACGACCGAGCAGGGCCGCGAGGGAACCGTGAGCGCTCTCCAGGCGATCCCGGTCGGGCCGCGCAGCCTCGTCGTGATCGACCTCGGCCAGCACCTGCGCCGCCGCGACCACCTGGCCACGTCCATAGCCACCAGAGCCGGCCGGGTGGTCGCCGCGCAACTCCAAACCAAGGTGGCGGCCGGCGCCCCCACCGGGTTGTCTCTCGAACTCGGCACGCCCCGGCCCGGGACATCCTGGACGTTCCCGGACGGACTGGCGGCCACCGGGCTGGTGGAGAACTTCCACTTCTACAACCCCTCACCGGTGGAGGCTCGGGTCGAGGTGAGCCCAACGCTGGACCAGGGTTCAGCGGAGCCGTTCACGCTGACCGTCCCGCCGTTGGGAACGGCCGTGCTGGCGGCCAACAAGGAGACCCGCATACCGCCGGGGGTTGGCCACGCCATCGCCATACGCACGCTCAACGGGGTCGGCGTGGTGGTCGATCGGAGCTATGACGCCGGCCCACCCGCGACCCGCGCCGGGATCGCGCAGACCGCCGGAGCGTCCGAAGCGGCCCTGCGTTGGGCGTTCCCCCTCGGTGACGCGTCGGCGTCGGTCAACGAGTTGGTGGTCGTCTTCAATCCGGGCTCATCGGATGCTCACCTGCGGTTGACCGGGCTCATCGTCAGCGGAGCCCTTCCCATCGAGGGGCTACAGGACGTGACCGTGGGCCCGGGCCAGCGCACCACGGTCCGCCTCAGCGATCATCTCCAGACGCCCGATCTCGCCGTGCTGGTCGAGGCGACGGCGCCGGTCGTGGCCGAGCGGATTCTCTCGACCGGGCCCGGTGTGATCGCGACTATGGGTATCCCGTTCATGTGATGGCGAGGGATACACCAGGCGCACACCTCGCGAACCGCGTCACGTCGACAACTCGGTGTCGATGCAACGTGGCGCCAGACACGAGTCGGGGTAGATGCCCGTCAGCCGGTCACGTCTCGCGTTGCTGCTGTTGCTGCATAGCGGTGAGGATGGCCTGGAAGATCTTCTGGAGGTGGACGTCCTTCTTGAGCGGCGTCTCGATTCCCCTCACGATGTTCTGATCAGATCTGCCGCTCCGGCGCACATTGAGGCACACTGCCCCCATGGACCGGCTGCTCGTCGCGGGGATCCTCATCGCCGTCGCGGCCCTGGCCGCCCTGGTCTTACGGCGTCGTCGCCCGGAACCGCCGACCCAAGCCCACTGGCAGGTACCGGCGCAACTGGATCGAACCGATTTCGACGGGGCCGACCGGCCGTGGCTGGTCGTCGTGTTCACGTCGGCCACCTGCGACTCGTGTTCCCGGGCTACGGCCAAGGCGTCCGTCCTGGAAAGCCCCCAGGTCGCCTACCAGGAGGTTTCCTACCAGACGGACAAGGCCCTCCATGAGCGGTACGCGGTGGACGTGGTGCCGATGACGTTGCTCGCCGACGGTGAAGGCGTCGTGCGGACCAGCTTCATCGGCGCGGCTCACGCCACCGATCTGTGGGCGGCCGTGGCCGAGGCCAGGGAAACGGGCTCGAGCTAGGACGAAAGTTCGACGTCGTCCGGCGACCGCGGTAACGCGGGCGGTGGATAGCCGGCCGCCGAAGCCGGCGGGGAGCCGGGCGCCGGCAGGCTGGCCATCGGAACGAGACTCTCCGGCATCGGAGCCTTGCCGTCATGGTCGTGTACCGGCCGGCCGTAGGCCTGGTCGACCAGCCGGGCCACTTCCGCCCCGTCGATGGTCTCCTTCTCCAACAATGCGGCCGAGACCAGGTCGAGGCCGCCCCGATGCTGCTGGAGGAACGTCATGGCCCGCTCCTCCTCTTGGCGGAGGATGCGCTCCACCTCTTCGTCGATGACCCGGCTCGTCTCATCGCTGTAGTCGCGGGAGTGCATGAGGTCCTCGCCGAGGAACACCATCCCCTGCGAGCCCCACGCCATCGGGCCGATGCGATCGCTCATGCCCCATTCGCGAACCATCTTGCGAGCCAACTCCGTGTTGCCGACCAGGTCGTTGTTGGCCCCCGTCGACAGATCGCCGTAGATCAGCAATTCGGCGCACCGCCCGCCCATCCGCACCGCTAGCGAATCCTCGATGTACTCGCGCGGATAGATGTGGCGCTCCTCGAGGGGCAGCTGCTGGGTCACGCCCAGGGCCATGCCTGTCGGGAGAATGGTCACCTTGTGCACGGGGTCCGCGTGCGGCAGGACGTAGGCCAGCACGGCATGCCCACCCTCGTGGTAGGCAACTCGCGACTTCTCGGCGTCGGAAAGCACGGTGGACTCTCGCCGCTGGCCCATGAGCACGCGGTCCCGGGCCGCCTCGAAGTCCTGCATCCCCACCGCGTCGGCGCCTCGGCGCACGGCGTGAAGCGCGGCTTCGTTCACCAGGTTGGCGAGATCGGCCCCGCTCATCCCGGGCGTACCTCGGGCCACCAACTCGAGGTTCACGTCCGGCGCCATCCGCTTGTCGCGGCAGTGCACCTGGAGGATGGGGAGGCGCTCCTCGAGGTCGGGCAGCGGGACGACGATCTGGCGGTCGAAGCGTCCGGGCCGCAGCAGGGCCGGGTCGAGGATGTCGGGCCGGTTGGTGGCCGCCATCATCACAATGCCCTCGGTGGTCTCGAAGCCGTCCATCTCCGAGAGCATCTGGTTGAGGGTCTGCTCCCGTTCGTCGTGGCCGCCACCCAGTCCGGCCCCTCGCTTGCGGCCGATTGAGTCGACCTCGTCGACAAAGATGATGGCCGGGGCCTGCTTGCGGGCCGTCTGGAACAGATCCCGCACCCGGCTGGCGCCCACCCCGACGAACATCTCCATGAAGTCGGATCCAGTCACCGAAAGGAACGGCACGCCCGCCTCTCCGGCTACGGCCCGAGCCA
>CAXMLU010000836.1:0-2819 GCA_964194255.1 uncultured bacterium | reverse complement strand
TGCGGCCCCGTCGCCGCTTGCGGCGGGGCGGGCCCGGAGGAAGGTCATCGACTTCGACGGTGGCGTACGGTTCGTCGAGCGTGTCGCTCACGTTTCTCGGCCTGCATCGAGCCAGCACTGCAGGATCACGGCAGCGGCCGACTGGTCGATGACTCGTCGGCGAACTCGCCCCCGCACGCCGGCCGCCTGCAACTCCCGGCTGGCCGTCACCGTGGTGAGTCGCTCGTCGACGGTGTGGACCGGCACGGGCAGCGACCGTCGCAGGGTCTCCACTTCCTCGAGCACGGCGCGCGCTGCTGGGCCATTCGTGCCGTCGAGGGAGACGGGGAGTCCGACCACGACGGCCGACGCCTCCACCTCCGCTACCAGCGCAGCGAGAGTGGCGTGATCGGCCTCGCAGGTCGCGGCGCGCTCCACGGTTCGGTACGGCGTGGCCAGGACCCGCCCCGAGTCGGAGACCGCGACGCCGATGCGGCGGCTCCCCAGGTCGATCCCGACCACCCGGGTCATGTCAGACCGAGGGTCGAGCGGATCTCGGCCAGCGCGTCGTCGATTTTGGCTGGGTCGCGTCCGCCGGCCATGGCCAAGTCCGCGTTCTTGCCGCCGCCGCCGCCGACGATGCGGGCCGCGCCGGCGATCAGGTCGGAGGCGACGAGGCCAGCGTCCTTGGCTACCGCCGCCACGAGGGACACCCGCTCCGGGTCGGGCGATCCGACCAGCACCACCGCCCGGATACCGGGCTGGGCGCGTACCGCCAGGGCCAGCTCCCGCAACTGGTCCTGAGCCAGACCGTCCCGTCTCGCCACCACCACGCCGTCCTCCGCCGACGCAGCCAGCTGCCGGGCGTCTTCGGACTGGCCTCGGGCCCGGAGGGCTTTGAGCTCATCGTCAAGGGCTCGCCGTTGGGCCACCAGGCGGTCGAGAGCATCGGGGACCTCGGCGGGGCTGGTGCGCAGCGTTTCGGCCAGCCGGGCGATGAGCTGGGTGTCTTGGCGGAAGCGCTCGAGCGTCCCGGTGCCGGTGAGCGCCTCTAACCGGCGGGTGTTCGACCCGATCGAACCCTCCGAGACGATCTTGACCGGGCCGATCATGCCCAGCGCCGACACGTGGGTGCCCCCGCACAGCTCCATCGAGCGCGTCCCGGCCTCGACCACCCGCACGAACTCGCCGTATTTGTCGCCAAAGAAGGCGATGGCGCCAAGCTGCTCGGCCTGCGCCTTCGACGTCTCGTAAGCCCGCACCGGTTCGTCGGCCAGGATGCGCTCGTTGGCCAGGTCCTCCACCCGGCTCAACTCCTCCGCCGTCACGGCTCCGTAGTGGCTGAAGTCGAAGCGCAGCCGGTCGGGGGCGACAAGGGAGCCCTGCTGCCTCACGTGCGAGCCGAGCACTTCTCGCAGCGCCCAGTGCAGGATGTGGGTCCCGGTGTGGTTGCGCCGAATGGCGTCACGCCGCTCGGCGTCGATCCGGGCGGTGGCCTCCTGGCCGGCCGTGATGACGCCCTCGGAGAGCTCGGCGGCATGGCGGTGCAGTCCAGGCAGCGCCGCGGTCGTGTCGAGCACCCGGGCGGTGCCGGTCGAGGTCGTGATCGTCCCGGTGTCGCCGACCTGGCCGCCGCCCTCCGCGTAGAACGGGGTGCGGTCGAGAAAGATCTCCACCGCGCCATCCTCGGCGGGCAGGACGGCGAGTACCCGCCCGGTCGATTCGTACTCGGCGTAGCCGGTGAACTCGGTCGGGCCGAAACTCTCAACTAGCTCCTTGTACGCCGTGCGGGCGAGCTCGCCGCCGCCTTTGCCCTTGGCGTCGGCACGCGCCCGTTCTCTCTGCACAGACATGCCCGCTTCAAAGCCGGCCATATCGACGACCGCGCCGCGCTCCTCCGCCAGCTCCCTCGTCAACTCAATGGGGAATCCGTGCGTGTCGTGGAGTTTGAACGCCGCCTCGCCACTGAGCGACCCTTTCCCCAACTCTGTCTCGAAGAGGTGCAGTCCGGCCTTCAGGGTGTGGCGGAACCGTTCCTCCTCCCGGGTGATGACACCGGTGATGAAGTCGAGGTTCCGGGTCAGCTCGGGA
The DNA here is from genome assembly GCA_964194255.1 of uncultured bacterium. Taxonomy (GTDB): domain Bacteria; phylum Actinomycetota; class Acidimicrobiia; order Acidimicrobiales; family CAXMLU01; genus CAXMLU01. The sequence continues at coordinate 749 of CAXMLU010000836.1, read as the reverse complement.
TAGGCCTCGGCCATGACTTCGGCGGTCGCGGTTACGAGGGCGGGCGTGACCAGGTGCTCGACGCCTATTTGGTAGGCCTGGCGCACCGCCCGCCGAATGATGCGACGCAGGACGTAGCCCCGGTCCTCGTTGGACGGGAACACGCCGTCGTTGACGAGGAAGGTCATCGTGCGGGCGTGGTCTCCGAGGATGCGCAGGACCACGTCGACGTCCTCGGTGTCGCCGTACCGCCGGCCGGTGACGCGCTCGGCCGCGGCGATGACCGGCCGGATGGAATCGACCTCGAACACCGAGTCTTTCTCGTGCAGGAGCATGAGGACCCGCTCGAGTCCGGCGCCCGTATCGATGTTCTTCCGGGGAAGCGGCACCAGCGAGCGGTCAAGCTGCCGGTCGTACTGCATGAAGACGAGATTCCAGAACTCGGCGTAACGCTCTTCACCACCGTGAGCGGGCCCGCCGCCCGCCCCGTAGGCCTCGCCTCGGTCGTAGAAGATCTCCGAGTCCGGACCGCACGGACCGGTCTCGCCCATCTCCCAGAAGTTGTCTTCGTCGAGGCGCTGGATGCGCTCGGCGGGCACACCGATCTCATCCCGCCAGATGGCGATCGCCTCGTCGTCGTCGATGTGCACGGTGATCCACAGCCGGTCCGGATCGAAGCCGAGGATGGTGGTGACGAGCTCCCACGCGTAGGCGATGGCCTCGGACTTGAAGTAGTCGCCGAAGCTGAAGTTGCCGAGCATCTCGAAGAA
>CAXMLU010000835.1:0-3807 GCA_964194255.1 uncultured bacterium | reverse complement strand
GCGACCGGCCGGCCTGGCGCATGAACCACACCGGAGTCCGTTCCACCGGCTCGCACCGGCACGCCCGCAGGAAGTCGATGTTTGTTTTCCCGCCCGGGGCCCCAACCCCGGGCTCCTTTGCTTGGCGGGGGCCCATCCGTGGAGAGCGGGCCGTCCGCCCGGGCGGGGCGTCTTGCTTTCTTGGCTGGCTCACCGGCGGCGGGCGGCGCGGAGGCTGCGCACCGCGACCGCGGCGCCAATGCCGAAGAGGGCCATCACGGAGCGGGCCGCCAGGCGGGCGAGGCGGCCAGGAAGTGATTGGGCGGGGCTTCCCCCCAGGGCGGCGGCCAGCGCGCAGGCATCCAGCTCGGGGCAGACGACGACGAATGTGCCGACCGCCGTGGTGTCCTCGACGTCGAGCTTCATGACCTCGAAGTTGGCCCCCTGGCTCTCGAACCATGCGGCCACCGCCCAGAGCAGCCCGTCCCGGTCGGGCGCCCGGAGCGTCACCAGCGAACGTCCCGATTCCTGGGGCGTGGCGGTGACCTCGACCGGCGAGGCCGGTTTGAACGGAACGTCGCGATGCTTGCGCCGGCCGACGGCGGAGCGGAGATCCTCGCCTACTGCCTCCCAATCCGACTTCGCCAGCGGCTCCGAGCCGGTGGCGACCACGAAGAGCCGGATGAGGGCCAGACCGGGCCGGGTAAAGGTGGTCGCCGAGGCCGCCGAGATGGCCAGCCCGTGGCCGGGCAACGCCCCGGCCAGCGCGGCCAGGATGCCGGGGCGGTCGGCGGTGACCACGGTGAGCCGCAAGGCCGGTCCGTCGGTCGGGGTGACGGCGGCCCGCACCTCCTCCGGTGCCAGCGGAGGGTGGCAGAGGGCAAGGTCGGCGGCCAGGACGTCAGCCGGTTCACCCATGAGCCACGTCGCCGAGGCGCCGGCCAGCAGGTCGTCGACCAGCTCGCTCGGAAGCGTGGTCGATGCCAGCAGGTCACGCACGTCCGCAGCGGTGGCCATGCATCGGATGCTAACGGTCTTCTCCTTGTACTTGCGCGGCGACGCGTCAGCCACCATGCTCGAGGATTCCCTTTTATGGCCCATCCCGACCTCGCGGCCGAGCAGGCGCACATCGATCACGCCTATGAACGCCTGGACGCCATGCGCGCCAGCGCCCTCGATCGGCTCAAGGACGCCTTCGGGCAGGGCCGTGGCGGTACCCACCACGACCGCAACGACCGGGACGTCATCGTGCGCACGAGCCTGTCCCGGCTCCAGCAGCTCGAACTGGGCCAGGAGTCCCTCGTCTTCGGGCGCATCGACGAGGAAGGCGGCGAGACGTTTCATATCGGCCGGTTGGCGGTGTCCGACGACGACCAAGAACCGTTGGTCGTCGACTGGCGAGCGCCCGTCGCCGAGCCGTTCTACCGGGCCACCGGCCGCCATGCCATGGGTCTGGCCCGCCGCCGGCATTTCTTGACCAACGCTCGGGTGTTGCTCGACATCGAGGACGAGGTGTTCGGACCGGGAGCAGGAGAAGGCCTGGGGCTCGGCCTGGCCGGGTCGACGGTGCTCATGGCCGCACTGGATCGTTCCCGATCCGGGCGCATGCGAGACATCGTGGCGACTGTCCAGCGTGAGCAGGACGAGATCATCCGTGCGCCGTTGCCGGGGGTCCTCGTCGTCCAGGGCGGACCGGGCACCGGCAAGACGGCGGTGGCCCTTCACCGGGCCGCCTACCTGCTGTACACCGACCGGTTCCCGCTCGAGCGCCAGGGCGTCCTTGTCGTGGGACCGAACCCGCTCTATCTCCGCTATATCGAACACGTCCTGCCCTCCCTCGGCGAGACCGGCGTCGAGTTATTCAGCATCGGTGGGCTGGTCGCCGACACGCGCGCCACCGGCGTCGACCCTCCGGAGACGGCCCGGATCAAGGGCGATGTCCGCATGGCTCGCCTCTTGTCACGAGCCGTCAGCGATCGCCAAAGGCCCTTGCCGAACGATGTGGACATCCCGTTCGGCCCGTACCTGCTGCGCCTGAGTGCGGAAACGTCGGCGGCCATGGTCACCGCCGTTAAGCGCCGGCCCGGCCTGCACAACGCCCGAAGCCGGCAGGTCGAAGCGCTCGTGTACCGCCACCTCCACCAGCAGTACGTACAAGCCGACGAGCGGGCCGCCCGTGTCGGCCTTCGACCCCAGGAGAGTTCGGAGGATTGGGACAGCGACGAGCCTCCGCCCGACAACGAGCAACTCTCGGCGGAGGAACTGCGCCGGCAGATTCGCCACCAAACCGAACTGATGGCCGCCATCGACCGCATGTGGCCCAGGCTCACCGCTCACCAACTGCTCCATGATCTCTTTGGCGCTCCGGCGCTGGTGGCTCTGGCCGCTCGCGGTGCGTTTACGCCCGAGGAGTCGGAGTGGTTGGCGCGGCCTCGCTCGGCCTCGGTGGACGAAGTGGCGTGGACGCCGGCGGATCTGCCCTTGATCGACGAGGTACGGGCGGTCCTGGGCCCCCTTCGCGCCCGGACGGCTGGGGGCGGAGACGGCGACGAGGTGAACGAGGGGCTCCGCTCGTACGGGCACATCGTGGTCGACGAAGCCCAGGACCTGTCGCCCATGCAGTTGCGGATGCTCGCCCGCCGCTCTCTGTCGGGATCCATGACGGTCGTCGGTGACGTCGCCCAAGCCACCGGTCACTGGGCCCCGGATGGTTGGGATCAGGTCCTCGCCCACCTGCCCACCCGCCGAGGCGCCTCTGTTTTCGAGCTGTCGGTCAACTACCGGACGCCATCGGAGATCATGCAGGTGGCCGCCGGCGTGCTGCAGGAGGCGATACCGGGATTGCAGCCGCCCGAGTCCGTTCGCTCCGTCGGGTACGGACCTGTCCTCATGGAGAGCTCTGTCGACCAGGTTCCGGCCACGGCCGCCCGGGCCGCGGCCGAAGCCCTCGGCGCCGTGGGTGACGGCAGCGTGGCGGTCATCGCACCCGCCTCCCTGCTCGCCGACATCGGCGCGGCCCTGGCCGGCGGCGGTCTGTCCTACGGCGAAGGGAACCAGCGCGGCCTGGACTCGCCGATCACCCTCCTGGCCGTAGAGATGGTCAAAGGGCTCGAGTTCGATGCGGTGGTCGTGGTAGAGCCGTCCCGGATGGTGCGGGAGGCGGCCCAGGGCCTGCGCGCTCTCTACGTGGCCCTCACCCGGGCGACCAAACGGCTGACCGTGGTGGCGGGCGAGCCGTTGCCTACGTCGATGCACCTCGAACCGGCTCTGACCGACGAACCCGTTTAGACGAGGCGGACTACGAGATCAGGCCGAAGCCCAGCGCCACGCCGACGAGCATGAGCACCGCCCCTCCGACCTCCTCGGCCCATTGCTCGACGTTGCGGCCGAGCCGGCTGCCCAACTCGAGGCCGATCAGAGACAGCGTGACGCTCACGGCTGCAATCACCGCGCCGGCCAGAATCGCGGGCACCGGGTACACGCCCAGGGCAAAGCCCACCACCAGGTTGTCGATACTGAGGGCAAAGGCCGTAACGAGCAGCCGGCTGGTCCTGAGGCCGAGCGCGGGCCCGTCATCGGTCTCGACGGCGGGGTCCGCTACCGGTCGCGGCTGGCGCCGACCCTGGATGATGCCGTAGGCGCCGGTCGCCACCAGCAACGCTCCGCCGGCATAGCGGCCCGTGTGGCCGACAGAGCCAGACAGGCCGTGACCGAGCACGATACCGATCACCGGCATGAGCGACTCGAACAGTCCGAAGGCGAGACCGACGCGCAGCCGCGTCCGGGCGTCGACCCCGCTCAAGCCGATCCCGATGGCGGCCGCAAAGT
>CAXMLU010000834.1:0-2105 GCA_964194255.1 uncultured bacterium | reverse complement strand
ACCGCGGCTCCCGCGCCGACCGGCTCAAAGTCGACCGCGGCTCCGGCGTCAACCGCGGCTCCCGCGCCGACCGGCTCAACGTCAACGCCGGGCGCTGCGTCCTCCGGTTGGTCTGCTTGTGCGTCTGCCTCGGCCGGGATCACTACGTCGGTTCAAGCCGGATCGTAGGTGACCTCATTGGTCACCAGCGCGGAGGTCGGCCAACTGCGCGGTGTGGCCGGGGAGGTGGAGGTTGGTGTGGATGTCGAGTATCTGCGCCCACGGCAGGGGCGTATCGACGGTTAGCACACCTGCGTCCACGGCCCGGAAGTGCACCAGTTTCTTCGCCTGCGAGGTATCGAGGTCGGCGACCAGCCGGAGCAGCGCCTCGGATCCGGCTCGCGCCAATTCGACCAGAGCAGGGACACTGCCGGCCGCGTCGACGGCGGCGCTCAAGTTGGCCTCGAGGGTGACCGGTTCGTTGTCGTAGGACGGGCTGCCGCCGGCCTGTAGCTCCGCGGTCACGGCCGCCAGCAGGCGATCGTTGGTCACGATGTGGGCAAGGACGAACTCGGCGGGCCATTCGCCGTCGGGCGGCGGGCCGAACCCGCCGCCGGCCCCGCCCGCGGCCACGGCCAGAAAGCGCGCATAAGCCTCAGCGAGAGCGGCGGTGTCCACGGGCCGGATCATACGGTCGCCAGGCGAAGAGACGCAGTCGTGCCAGCTGGCGTCCAGCTGGCACTCAGTCGAGCGCCAAGCCCTCGAACAGGAGCGCCAGGATGCGTCCGAACAGCTCGTCGGACACGCCGGCGGGGTCGCCGAGCTTCTCCAGGGCGATGCCGTTGGAGAGCGCGAAGATGGCCAGCGCCAGTTGCTCGGCGGGCACGGGCAGCTTCCGGCCTTGATCGCTGGCCTGACGATCGATGAGCTCGGCCACCCGCCGGCGCATGGCCGCGTAGCCGGCGCCAAGTGTCGTCGTGACTTCCGGATTGCGCGCCGCGTAGATAGAGAACTCCAGGCCAAGCAGGAACCACTTCCGGTCCTCAGCCAGAGCGGTCACGAATTGTTGGCCGGCTTGAGCGAGCTGTTCGTCCATGGGCCCGCCGCTTCCGACCACCTCTGCGATGCTGGCCGTGCGCTGCTGCAGGTGCCGATCCACCACCGCGAGGAACAGTTCCTCTTTGCTCGTGAAGTTCGAATATACGGCCCCCTTGGTCAGACCGGCCTGTTCGGCCACTTCGTCGAGAGAGGTGGCCGCGAAGCCCTTTCGCGAAACGACGTCGGCTGCGGCTTCGATCAGCCGAGCGCGCGTTGCCAGCTTTTTTTCTTCCCGAGTAGGCCGCGCAGGCCGGCCCGTATGCTTGAGCCCCACCTTGTTCGGGAGCTTATGCGGCGGCGGTGTCGCGGGTCTCGTCTGTGGCCGGGCTGACCGTGCGGCCGCCGATCGGAGTCACGGTCTCGCCACCGGTGCGCAAGGCCGCCAAGAACGACTCGTAGCGCAGCTGGCGCCCCACCCACGCGAGGGCTTCGTTGCGTCGATCCTGCTTCTCGGTGGAATTCGCCATCGGGCCTACCCTCCTCGTCGGGGGGTCGGCCCTACGCCGACCCTCCATTGGAATACCGCTGAGTATCTAATACCGACCAGTATGCTGTGTCCGGTTGGGGTAGGCAAGCCCGGAATACTCGGGCCGGCCGCCTGCTCGTGCGACTTGTTACCAGCGGGTAAGTTCGGGGGGTGACGTACCTCGAGAAGCGCGACGTCGTCCTGCACGGCCACCGGCTCGTCTACCGGATCGGCGGCCCAGATGGATCCGAGGCGCCCGCTACCGGCGCCCCCGGGCGGCCGACACTGCTCCTCGTCCACGGCATGGCGGGCAGTTCCGCCACCTGGCGCTCGGTGCTTCCGGCCCTGGCGCGCGAGTACAACGTCGTGGCTCCGGACCTTCTGGGACATGGGGCGTCGGACAAACCGCGGCAGGACTATTCGCTCGGCGCCAACGCCAACGTGCTACGCGACCTGATGGTTGCCCTCGGGATTCCGCGGGCCACCATCGTCGGTCATTCACTAGGCGGCGGCGTCGCCATGCAGCTCGCGTACCAGCACCCGCCGCGATGCGAGCGGCTGG
>CAXMLU010000833.1:0-3834 GCA_964194255.1 uncultured bacterium | reverse complement strand
ACGAGTACCAGGACACCAACCGGGCCCAGAACGAGCTGATCCTGCTCCTCGGCCGAGGCCACGGCAACGTCTGCGTCGTCGGCGATTCCGATCAAAGTGTCTACCGGTTCCGCGGCGCGGATATCCGCAACATCCTGGAGTTCGAGGACGCCTTTCCCGCCGCGACCGTCGTGGTCCTGGAGCAGAACTACCGGTCCACGCAGACGATCCTCGACGCGGCCACCTCCGTCATCGCCAACAACGCCATGCGCAAGCCGAAGTCGTTATGGACCGAAGAGGTGGGCGGTGAGCTCATCAGCCGCTATCACGCCGAGGATGAGCACGACGAGGCCGCTTGGGTCACCACGGAGCTGACGCGCCTGCGTCATAACGGCTTCCGGTGGGGCGACTCGGCGGTCTTCTACCGCACCAACGCCCAGAGCCGAGCAGTCGAGGAGGAGCTCACCCGGCGCGGCGTGCCGTACAAGGTGGTGGGGGGTACCAAGTTCTACGACCGCCGGGAAGTGAAGGATCTGCTCGCCTACCTGCGGGCCGTGGCGAACCCAGCCGACGAGGTTTCGATCAAACGCATCGTCAACGTGCCCCGCCGCGGCGTGGGCGACACGTCGGTGGCCAGACTCGACGCGTGGGCGACGGCGCACAGTGTCAGGTTTGCCGATGCCCTGACCGACGCGGAGCGGGCCGGGGTCACGGGCAAGGCGCTGGGCGGGATCCGCGATGTCACCGGGCTCCTCGACGAACTTCGATCCTCGGCGTTGCCTCCGGCCGAGCTTCTCGGGCGCGTGCTCGACCGCACCGGCTACCTCCACGAGATCGAGGCGGAGCACACCGTGGAGTCGGCCGGCCGGGTGGAGAACATCCAGGAGCTGGTCGGCGTGGCGCGCGAGTACGAGGACCTCGACCTTTTCCTGGCCGATGTGAGCCTGGTCGCGGATGCCGACGAAATCGACGGCGATGAGTCCAAGGTCGTACTGATGACCCTGCACACCGCCAAGGGGCTCGAGTTTCCGGCCGTCTTCCTGATCGGGTTGGAGGAGGGCGTGTTCCCGCATCTGCGTTCGTTGGGCGATCCGGACGAGCTGGAGGAGGAGCGGCGGCTCTGCTACGTGGGAATCACCCGGGCGCAGAAGCGCCTGTACCTCACCAACGCCTGGTGCCGGTCTCTGTGGGGCCAGACTCAGTACAACCCGCCCAGCCGTTTCCTGCGGGAGATCCCTGAGCACTTGATGGAACTGGTCGAGGGTGGCCGCAGCCGGCGGGCCGGCGGCGGGTCCGGGGCCGGCGGGCTCGGGGCCGGCGGTGGCGGCGGTGGGACCGGGTTCGGCGGCGGGACTTCGCCCCAGGGCCGCGACCGCATCGTCGAGGCCGCCATCCGGGGGCGTATGGCCACCCCGGTGCGGACCAGCGGGGCGGAACAGCTCGGGCTGCGCCAGGGCGACGATGTCGTCCACGGCAAGTGGGGCGAAGGCGTGGTGCTGGAACTGTCCCGAGAGGGCGACAAGGCCCTGGTCCGGTTCCCCGGCCTGGGCGAGAAGTGGCTGATGCTTTCCCTGGCCCCACTCAAGCGAGCCTGACCCGGCGGCCCGGCTCTCGGCGTAGCGCGCCGAGATGGTAGAAACACGTCCCGTGACGGGGAGATCGAGTTGTCGGCTGGTCGCCATCCTGGGCGTGGTCATCTTGACCGGGGCGGCATGCCGTGGCAACAACGACAACGTGGTGTCGGCCGGCGAAGGGTCGCCGACCGCTTCCTTCGCCAATCCCCCGCAGGTGACCGGTACCACGATCAAAGTCAGCCTGGCCTCGTCGGGCATCACCATCCGGCCGGCCAACGGCGACGGCAGCGGCCACACCGGCCACTACGTCGTCTTCGACAATCAGGACCCGCCCGTCCCTGGCACGGCCATCCCGACCGACCGCGATGCCGCGGGCATCGTCCACACCTCGGACTCCAGCCTGACCTTGCGAGGAGAAGATCTGGGGCCCCACCGCCTCACCGTGACGCTGGCCGACGGCACCAACGCGCGGCTCGGGGACGGGGCACAGACGGCCACGGTCCAGGTGAGACCGCCGGGGCTCGGCATGGCCGTGGACCAGAGTGCGCCGGCGTGCCCGGGCGCTCAAGTCACCGTCTCGCCGACCGGGTTCAACCTGCCCGTCGTGGCACCTGGGATGGCGACCCTGTCGGCCAAGGGCGAGGTCACGGTGCCGAGCACGACCACGACGACCACCACGAACGCGGCGACACCGGCGGCCGGATCGCCGAGCCCCACCGCCGGCCCGACCACGACCGCCCCTCCGCCTACGCCCGCCCAGATCAGCTATTTCCTCGATCGCCCCCCCGCCAGCGGCCCGGCCACCGCCGCCGACTTCGGGTCGCTGACGGCGGCCAGCCTGACCCTTTGCGTCACTGGCCTGACTTCGGGCCGGCACACCGTGTGGGCGGTCACGGTGGACAGCACCGGCGCCCCGCTGAAGACACCGATCGAGGGCAAGGTCTCGTTCACCGTCAGCTGAGCCGGCCGACAGCTGAGCCGACCGGTCGACCGCCGACCCCGGACTAGTTGAGCGAAGGGTCGGTCGGGAAGGCGGCCAACAGGGCCAGCCGCCCGCCCTGACGGCGGAGCACGGTGCGCCACAGCCCGTTCGGATCGGAAGACAAGGCGTCGTCGGGCGAGGGGTCGACGACCAGCCACGCTCCGACCTCGAGTTCGCCTTCTAGCTGACCGGGACCCCATCCCGAGTATCCCGAGAACACCCGCAATCCCTCCACCTGCTCGGCCAGCTCGTCGGGGTCGCTGGCCAGATCGAAGGCACCCAACGGACCGAGTACGGCTTGCCAGCCTTCGATAGCGTCCGGGGTGCGCAGCCGAGCCAGGCAAATGGCCGCGCTCGGCCCCACCGGCCCGCCGATGAACAGCACCGACGGCGGGGCGGCGGCGTGGCCCCACTGCGGGAGCGCGTCGGCCACCTCCAGCTGGCTGGGCCGGTTGAGGATCACTCCGACCGCTCCCTCTTCATCGTGATGGAGGACGAGCACGATCGAGCGGTCGAAGTTCGGGTCGTGAAGAGCAGGCGACGAGATGAGCAGCTGCCCTTTGAGCGACGCGCCCATCATGGCGCGGCGGTCGTCGGCGGAGAAGAACCGATCGACGTGCGGAAGTCCACGATGAGGTGATCCGTGGTGTCGATGCGAACGGCATAGTGGACGAGGCCGGTGCCGTTGGCCGGGTAGAGCGTGCCGTTGCACGGGTCGCGGAACTGCGCCGACGAACCCAACCATTGCACCTGGCACGTCCGAGGTGCACCCGGGGCGTGGGCTTCGAAGGCCGTCCAACCTTGATGCGGGTCCGGACCCAGGTGTTGCACGTAGGCATCAAGGCCGCGGTTGCGAGGATCCTGGAACAGCAGCGGCGCCTTGGCCACCTCCGGAGCCAGGCGGGTCACGCTGATCGGGATCCTGAACTCCGACTCGCCGATCTGAACCTTTCCGCCCTTTGCCTTGGAGAGCTGCAGAACAAAGACGATCAGCAGGACTGCCGCAATCACGGCCAGTACGGACGAGGTGACGATCGCCGTACTGCGCTTCATCGGGGGCTGGGTCGACATCAGCGGCCACGCTACCGCCGCCCTGCGTCCGTTTAGTATCTGGCCCCGTGCTCCGTCATTACCGCGTCGTGGTGGCCAAACCTGGCCTGGATGGACACGATCGCGGGGCGAAGGTGATCGCCCGTGCCCTGCGCGACGGCGGATTCGAGGTCATCTACACCGGCCTGCATCAGACGCCCGAACAGGTCGTCGAGGCCGTGATCCAGGAGGACGCCGACGCGGTCGGGC
>CAXMLU010000832.1:0-1944 GCA_964194255.1 uncultured bacterium | reverse complement strand
ACTGGCCCGCCCGCGCCGTCGACCAGTGCCCCGCCGCCGGCGACCACCACTACATCGCTCCCCAACCCGACGACCACGCGGCCGCACAGCCCCACCACGGCGCCGCCCGCCAGGCCGCCTCCGTAGCGCCTACTCCTCGGTCTCATGGGGGTACTGCGACCGGCACGAGAAGCACCACAGCTCGGTTGCGTCGTCCCGCGTCGTCGATCCTGGCGTGTCCCACGCCTCTGGCGTCACATACAGCCGGTGAACGAGCACCAGATCGTCGTCCTCCCGGGCGCAGTTCTCACAGACCCGCTCCATGCTCCGGGATGGTAGGCGGAGCCGTGACGGCGTAGACTTCGCTGTACCGCCGGCAGCCATTGGGGCGCCGGACGGGAGGAGGAATCGACATGACTCAGGTCGTTACCGTCCCCGTGGTCCGCGAGCGCAAGCAGGCCGGGCCGCCGCTCGTGATGATCACGGCCTATGACGCGCCGGGCGCTCGCATCGCCGACGAGGGTGGGGTGGACATCATCCTGGTGGGGGACTCGGTGGCCATGGTCGTCCTCGGCTACGACGACACCCTGTCCGTGACGGTCGAGGACATGGTTCACCACACCGCCGCGGTGGCCCGGGCCAAGCCGCGGGCCCTGGTGGTGGCCGACCTTCCGTGGCTCAGCTACCACGTGAGCGCCGAGGACACGGTGCGCAACGCCGCCGCACTGATCCGAGCCGGCGCGCAGGCGGTCAAGTTGGAGGGCGGAGCTAAGAGGCTGCCGATGGTGCAGGCGTTGATCGACGCGGAGATACCGGTCATGGGCCACATCGGCCTGACGCCTCAGTCGGTCCACGCCATGGGCGGCTTCCGCGTCCAGGCCAAGGAGAGCGCCGCCGCCCGGATGCTGGTCGAGGATGCGAAGGCGCTGGCGGACGCCGGCTGTTTTAGCATCGTGCTGGAGGGCGTGCCCGACGCCGTCGCCCGAATGGTGACCGAAGCGGTTCCCGTGCCGACGATCGGCATCGGCGCAGGACCTTGGTGTGACGGCCAGGTGCTGGTCTTCCACGACGTGCTCGGCCTGCAGGACCGCATCAGGCCGAAATTCGTGCGCCTCTATGCCAACCTGAAGGCGGACGCGGTAGAGGCCGTGGGCCGGTTCTCCGCCGACGTGAGGACAGGGCGCTTCCCGTCGGATGCCGAGAGCTATCACCTGGCCGCCGACGTCGCCCGTTCCCTCGAGGACGACGAACTTGAGGGGCTGTACACCGCGGCGTCGAGCGGGATGCCAGCATGAGTGGGTGATTTCCCGGACTGAGCTGCCCGGTGACGACCTTGCCGAGATACGCGCGCAGTTGGCCTCGGCCGAGGCTCGCGATCGCATGTTGCGCCGCCTCGGGTACGTCATCGTGGTGGTCCTCGGCTTGGGCGTGGCGGTGTTCCTCGGTCGGGGCGGCTCCCGGCCTCAGCGGCCGCAGCTGCTCGCCGGGGACGCGGCCGTGCCGTCGGGTCGGGTGCAGGGTTTCGACGAGGTGGCCGTGCACGTGCAGCTTTCACCGGCGCCCGGAGCCCCGGCGCCGAAGGTCGTGTGCGACCTTCTGGCCATCACCGAGCAGCAGCGCAGCAAGGGCCTGATGGGCCGCCATGACTTGGCCGGCTACGACGGGATGGTGTTTGCGTTCGGATCGGATACGCGGACGCCGTTCTTCATGCGCAACACGCCGCTGCCGCTCTCCATCGCCTGGTTCGAGGGACACGGGGTGTATCTGTCCGCCGCGGACATGGCCCCCTGCGGCGACGACCCAAATTGCCCGCTCACCCATCCGCCAGGTCCGTACCGAGTCGCCATCGAGGTACCCCAAGGCAACCTCCCCAAGCTCGGCCTCATCCCTGGAGCCACCATCACCATCGGGGGCCCCTGTCCCATCACCGGCTGAGTTCGGCTGCGGTGGGGGCGGGCGGGGGTC
>CAXMLU010000831.1:0-3198 GCA_964194255.1 uncultured bacterium | reverse complement strand
GGCCTCGGCTGCCCCGACTGGCCGACCTGCGCTCACCATCAGTTGGTGGACGCCAGGCATTACCACCGCACCATCGAGTCTGTGAACCGCTCGATCACCGGGCTGGTGTCGGTCATGGTCATCGTGGCCGTGCTGGGGGCCCTCGTGCGCGTGCCGAGAAGGCGGGATCTGACGTGGCTGGCGTGCGGGCTGGTGGCCGGCGTGATCGGCCAGATCGTCCTCGGCGGCCTGACCGTGCTGTTCGACCTCGCCCCACCCTTCGTGATGGGCCACTTCCTGCTGTCCATGCTGATCCTGGCCGACGCCACCGTGCTTCATCACCGAGCCGGCCGACCCGACGGTCCGGTGACCGACCGGCCTCTCGTCGAGCCCTCTCTTCTGCCTTTGGGCAAGCTGCTCATCGCCGCCTGCGCCCTCGTCGTCTTCCTGGGCACGGTCGTGACCTCGTCCGGCCCGCATGGCGGCGACCAGAAAGCCAAGCGTCTTCCCTTCGCCTTGCACGATGTGGCCCGTCTGCATGGAATCGCGGTGATGCTGTTCCTGGCCCTGACTGTGACGACCCTCTGGAGGGTGTGGCGCGCCGGCGCCTCCGCCGCGGTCCTCCAGCGAGGCGAGACCCTGCTCGTCATCCTCGTGGCGCAGACCGTCATCGGTTACATCCAGTACTTCACCCGCATCCCGGTCCTCCTCGTCGGGTTTCACATCGCCGGCGCGGCGTCGGTGTGGGTGGCCACCCTGTGGTTTGTGTTGGGCCTGCACGCCGCCGAGGCTGGCGCCGCCTGGACGGACCGGCCGCCGGAACCGGTGATGGCCAGCACCTGAGAGAATGGGGCCAGCTATGACCGCCCCCAGTCCGACCCGGGTGGAAGAGCCCGATGTCGACGACGTCGCCGAGCCAGACCGGCCATGGGTCGTCATCGTGTGGAACGACCCCATCAACTTGATGTCATATGTGACCTTCGTCTTTCAGAAGCTGTTCGGGTACAGCAAGGCGAAGGCCACCAGCCTGATGCTTGACGTCCACCACAAGGGACGGGCGGTCGTCTCCAACGGCCCGCGCGAAAAGGCGGAGCTCGACGTGTTCCGCCTCCACGAGCACGGCCTGTGGGCGACGATGGAACACGACCAGTAACGATGGCCCGCCTCGTCAAGCGGCTCCGATCGGGTCGCTATCAGCTGAAGCTCGACGCCGAGGAACGGGACCTGCTCCGCGCTCTCCCAGGACAACTGGGCGAGCTGCTCGGCAGCGACGACCCGAGCCTGCACCGGTTGTTCCCAACGGCGTATACGCATGACCCTGCACTCGACGCCGAATATCACCGCCTGATGCGCGACGACCTGCTCGAGCGACACCGGGGCGCGCTCGAGGTCATGACCAAGACGATCGACGCGGTGGACCTCGATGAGGAGCAGCTGCTGGCCTGGATGCGGGCCGTGAACCAGATGCGCCTCGTGCTCGGCACCCGATTGGACGTGACCGAGGACATGTACGACACCGGGATGGACGTTGATGACCCCCGCGCCCCGGCATTCGCGCTGTACAGCTATCTCGGCTGGCTTCAGGAACACATCGTCCAGGCTCTGGATTAGACCTCTTCCATGGACCTTGAGGAAGCTCGTCAGTATCTGCGGGAAAACAAGCACTCGATCCTCGCCACCGTGCGGCGAGACGGACGTCCCCAGATGTCACCCGTCGTCCACGCTGTTGACGGTGACGGCCGGGCCGTGATCTCGTCCCGCGAGCCGGCGTACAAGGTCCGCAACTTGCGTCGCGACCCGCGGGCGTCGCTCTGTGCTATCCCGGACGGGTTCTTCGGCGGGTTCGTTCAGATCGACGGGACGGCCTCCATCGTGTCGCTGCCCGCGGCCATGGACCTGCTGGTCGACTACTACCGGCGCGTCGCCGGCGAGCATGCGGACTGGGACGACTACCGGGCGGCCATGGAACGCGACCGCCGATGCGTGATCCGGATCGAGCTGGAACGAGCCGGGCCCGACCGCTCGGGATGATCGTTCGCCGAATACCGGTTACCGAGGGCGTCACCCTCCACGCCCGCGTCTGGGCCGGCGAAGGGGTGCCATGCGTGCTGGTCCACGGGCTCGCCTCCAACGCCCGGATCTGGGACGGTGTCGCCGGCCAGCTGGTCCAGAGCGGGCATGCCGTCACCGCCGTCGACCAGCGCGGCCATGGCCTATCCGACAAGCCGGACGGCGGGTACGACTACGCCACCATGGCCGGCGATCTGGCCATGCTCATCGAGGCGCTGGGCTTCGAGCGTCCCCTTGTCGCCGGTCAGTCCTGGGGCGGCAGTGTGGTCCTCGAGCTCGCCATCCGTCACCCCGGCCACGTGCGGGCGGTCGCCTGCATTGACGGGGGCACGATGGACCTCTCTCGGCCCTTCCCCGCCTGGGACGCCGCCCTGGCCGCCCTGACCCCGCCGCCGCTGATCGGGGAGAAGGAGGCCGACATCCAGACCATGTTCCGTCGCTTCCATCCTGACTGGCCCGACGAGGGGATCGCCGGGTCCATGGCCAACTTCGAGATTCGACCCGACGGCACGGTCGCCCCGTGGCTGACGCGAGAGCGGCACCTCACCATCCTCCGCCATCTCTGGGAGCACCGGCCCGCCGATCGCTATCCCCTGGTGCCGACCCCGGTCCTGCTGATTCCCGCCGACAGCGCAGGCCCCGGCGACCCGGAGGAGAAGGTCCGGTCCGTGCAGGCCGCCGAGCATCTCCTTCCGGGACCCGTCGTCACCCGCTGGATGGCGGGCGACCACGACCTGCACGCGCAGCATCCGGCCGAAGTGGCCTCGCTGCTGGCCGCGGCGGCGACGGGCCGGCTGTTCACGTGAGTCTCCCCCGCCTCCTCGTGATCATGGGATCCGGCGAGACCAGTCCCACCATGATCAAGACTCACCGGGAGCTACTGGGCCGCCTCGGTCCGGATCCGGTGGCGGCCGTGATGCTGAACACGCCGTTCGGGTTCCAGGAGAACGCCGACGACATTGGGGCCCGTGCCGTCGAGTACTTCGGGGTCAGCGTGAACCAGAAGCTCGACATCGCCGAGTTCCGTTCCGCTGCGGGCGCCACGGAGGATCCGGTTGGCTACGAGACCATGCTCAGCGACTTGCGCCGGGCCAGGTACGTGTTCGCCGGACCCGGCAGCCCGTCCTACGCACTGCGCCAGTGGCGGGG
>CAXMLU010000830.1:0-4680 GCA_964194255.1 uncultured bacterium | reverse complement strand
GCCGCCGTCCCGCCGGCAACGTCCGCCGATGCGGAGGCGAATACCACGTCCAAGGGGAAATCGACGAACACCGGTCCCCGGTGCGATGTCATGGCGGCCGTCACCGCCTCGTCCACGATTTTGGGAATCTCCTCCGGGCTGAACACGGTGCGAGCCAGTTTGGTGATCGACGAGACGATGGGAACGTGGTCGAGCTCCTGAAGCGACCCGGATCCCCAACGCGCCTGCGGCGCCCGGCCGGCGAGCACCACCAGTGGAGAGCCGTTGAAGTGAGCAGTGGTGATGGCGCTGATGCCGTTGGTCACGCCCGGACCGGCGGTGAGGACAGCCACACCGGGTCGCCGAGTGAGTTTGGCCAGGCCCTCGGCGGCGAACGTCGCCGTCTGCTCGTGGCGCACGTCGTAGATCGGCACTCCCGCCTTCACGGCGGCGTCGAAGAAGGGGAAGATGTGCCCGCCCGAGAGGGTGAACAGCTCCGCCACGCCGAACGGGCGCAGGGCGGCCAGCGCCAGCTCGCCGCCGTGGCCGTCAACCACGGTCATGAGCCGGCCACGCCGGCAAGGAACCCGGCCACCTCCTGCCACCACCGCTCGGGGGCCTCGAACTGGGGTGAATGGCCGGCGTGCGCGATGACGGCCAGCCGCGCATTCGGTATGGCCTCGGCCATGCGCCGCGAATGCTCGATGAATCCGGGGTCCTGCTCGCCGACGATGACGAGAGTTGGCACGCCGAGCGAGGCCAGAGCGTCGAGGCGGTCCTTCTGGTCGAGCATCTCCTCGGTCATGGCGATCCACATGTCGTCTGAAGCCGCGAGGGTCTTGGCTTCCGACCAGGCCCGGTATCCGGGTCGGGTCTCACAGAGCCGTTCGTAGGCGGGCGAACTGAGTGGATCATCGATCTCGCGTTGGAGTTCGATCAGAACCCTGATGCCGCCGTCCGCAACCACCTGGCGCCCGAGGGCGACCATGTCCGGATCGATGCCATCGGGGTTGCCGTGACTGGTGTCCATGAGAATCAGCCCAGCCAGGCGCTCGGGAGCCTCCAAGGCGACCACCTGGGCCACCATGCCCCCCATCGAATGGCCAAGGAGGGAAAAGGAGCGCCAGCCGAGGGCATCGGCGAGTGCCAGCAGGTCGGCGGAGAACAAGGCCAACGAATAGGACTCGGCACCTTCGGGATGGGCGCTCGCCCCGTGGCCGCGGAGATCGGGGGCGACGGCGTGCCACCCCAGGGCGGCCAGGAGGTCGAGGTAGTCGGTGAAGTCTTCCTTGGTGCCCGTGAACCCATGTACGAGCAGCACCGGCCGCCCCGTTCCATCGGCCGGGGCCGCTTCCATGATCTCCAGCTCGACGTCTGGCAGGGCGATCCGGCGGGTGTGCATGAAAAGAGGGTAGTTAGCCGGGGGTGACGTCGCCGGGCGGAGGGGCGGCCACTGGAGCCGGGGGAGCGAAGCTGAGAAAGTCCACGGTGTCGGCGATGGGCAGGAAGTCGGGGCGGGTTACCGGTGTGCGGTGGGTCAGATCGAGGGGGACTTCGACCCGGCGAACGCGGTTGCGGCTGTCGATCCAAACGTCGATTTTGAACACGTCGGTGCGGTTGCCAAGCAATGCTCGCAACGCCGCCTGCTGGGCGGGCGGGGTGACTCCGAGGGCCTGACCGGGGTCCACGTCCAGGGTGTATCGAAGGGTGGATGCGCCGTCCACCTCTCCGCCGCCGTCGGAGAGGATGTGCACCGTGCCGCGTATCAAATTGATGTCGGCCAGTGGATCGCCGAAGCGCAGTCCGGTCGCGGCCAGGCCCGTCGGCGTGCCGGCCGGCCTTCGTTTCCACTGCGCCGGCGGTTGGCCCTTGGTCGTCTCGGGGCGGACGTAGAGCACGCCGCCGGCGGACAGGTAGCGCCCGGACATCAGGTCGGGTCCGCCGCGGCCGGGAGCCACCGACACCGTGACATCGGCGTCACCCGTGCCGAAGTCGACGACCCCCGTGGCTCCCGCGCTCGGCCCGGCGACGATGAGGCGGGCGCGCCCGGCGGCCAGGGTGATGTCCGGCGCGTGCATCACGATGTCCGCTTTATCCCCTCGGGGACCACCGTCACCGCCGCATCCTGCAGCGCCGAATGCCACCAGGACGACCAGCAGCACGAGGAGCCCGGAACGACGCAGCAAGCTGGCTACGCTACAGAGGGGATACCAGGGAGGCCCAGTTGCAAGGTCGCAGGCGCGTCTGGCTGGCGGTGCGTGTGACCGCCACGATCGTGATGCTCTTCATCCTTGTTCCGCGCCTGATGAGGGAACCCGTCGACATCGACTGGCTGCGACCGGCCACCATCTTGTGGCTGGCGGGGGCGCTCATCGTCACCTTCATCGGCATCCTGCTGGCCGCGCTGCGCTGGCAACGGGTCCTCGCCGCCCTCGAGGTTCGGACCCGAATCGGCTCACTGCTGTGGACCTATCTGGCTGGTCTGTTCGTCAGCAACTTCCTGCCGTCAACGATCGGCGGCGATGTGTTGCGGATCAGCCGCCTCTCCGCCTCCGACGTGGAGACGCCCAGCGGATTCGCTTCGGTGGTCTTGGAGAGGATGACGGGCTGGCTCGTGCTCCCGGTCATCACGCTCGCCGCGCTGGCCATCAATCCCACCCTTCTTCACCTGCCGCAGGCCAGCCGGCTGGCGCTCACGGTGTCGTTCGGCACTCTGCTCCTTCTCGGCCTCGTCCTGTGGGCGGCGGCCCATCCCCGTATCGGAGGGCGGTTGGCCAGTCGCACGGGCTGGCGTCGCTTCACTGGCGCGATCCACTTTGGCCTTGACCGCTTCCGCCGGCACCCAGGTGCGGCTGCCGAAGTGCTGGCGGCCGGCTTCGTCTATCAGCTGGCCGTGGTGCTGGCCGCCTTCCTGGCCGCCCGGGCGCTCGGGATCTCGATCGGTTGGACGGCGATCATGGCGTTCTTCCCGGCGGTGGCCATCATCCAGGTTCTTCCCTTCCCGACCATCGGCGGTCTCGGAGTACGAGAGGGTGCTCTCGTACTCTTCCTGCGACCTCTCGGTATAAGCCAGAGCCACGCCATCGCCCTCGGCCTTCTGGTGTACGCGGTGAACTTGTCGGTGAGCCTGCTCGGCGCTCCGTCCTTCGCGGTCGGTCGCCGGTCCGCCCACACCTCCCCAGCTGCGGCGTGACGGTCGTTACCGACCAGTCCGTGAGGGCCGACCAGGCTGGTGGCGATGCCCCTCGGCTGCGATTTTGGCGGGAGCTTTTTTACGTCGTCGTCTTCTACGGCATCTACACCATCATTCGGGACACGCAGGGTTCCCACGCCGTGTCGGCCGGTCGAGCCCTGGCCAATGCCAAGCAGGTCGTCCGGGTGGAGCGGTCTGTTGGCATCTTCCACGAGCAAGCCGTGCAGCACGCGTTCGCGTCCCAACACCTGTTTCTGCGTTGCTGGGGGGTCTTCTACGGCAGCGCCCATTTCGTCGTCACCGCGGTCGCCCTCATCTGGCTCTTTCGCAGGATGCCCGAGCGGTACCCGCTGTGGCGCAACACGTTGGCTATCACCACCGCGCTCGCACTCATCGGCTTCGCCACCTACCCGCTCATGCCGCCCCGGCTTCTCCCGGCCGGATATCAGTTCGTCGACACGTTGAAGACGGTGGGCGGACTCTGGTCGTTCGATTCCGGCGCCATGCAGAAGGTGTCCAATCAGTACGCGGCCATGCCCAGTCTCCACTTCGCCTGGTCGTCGTGGTGCGCCTTCGTGTTGTGGCCGGGGATGCGGCGATGGTGGAGCCGGGCGCTCGCATTGGCCTACCCGTTCCTCACGTTGTTCGCCATCGTGGTCACGGCCAACCACTTCTTCCTCGATGCCGCCGCCGGGGCGCTCGTCCTTGCTATCGGGTTCCTCGTCGCCGGCCAGGTCACCCGATGGTTGGCCCGACGGCACAAGGTGTTGGAAGCCGTAGCGGCCCGCTAGCTGCGACCCGGCCCCTTACCTGGCTTTGTCGAGGAAGGTGGCCACGTCGACGACGGCGCGGGTCACCTTGCCGGCGGCAATCAGGCCGGCCTGGTCGCTCACCGACACCGCGAAGATCAGCCGTCTTCCCTCCTGGCGTTCCAGCGTGGCCACGGCGCGGATGCGCGACCCGATCTTCACCGGCGCCAGGTGGTCCAGTTGGATGCGCATGCCGACGCTCGTCTCCCCTGGTTGCAGCTGTCCCTCCAGGGCGAGGCAGGAGGCCTCCTCGACCAGCGCCACCACCCGCGGCGTGGCTAGGACGGCGACGCTGCCGGACCGGTGAGCGATAGCCGTGTCGGCCTCCGTGATCTCCAAGGTGAGCTCAGCGCTCACTCCGATCTGCGTCGGCATACCGCGAACATAGCGGTAACCTCGGGAACCCCCTTAACCGCCACTAGGAGCACCTGCCTTGATCGAAGAAGCCGTCGTCCAACGGGTCCTTTCCTCCGCCCTTCGCACCGGTGGCGACTTTGCCGAAATTTTCGCCGAGGACCAGCGTGGCTCCGCCGCTCGACTTGATGACGGCAAGGTCGAGGAGCTCACTTCCGGCCGGGAGCGGGGGGCAGGCATCCGTGTGGTGGTGGGTGAGACGACGGGCTTTGCCCATACCAACGATCTCTCGGAATCCGGCCTGCAGGCGGCCGCATCCGCAGCCGCGGCGGCGGCCCGCGGGGG